>SVQW01000010.1 GCA_015065085.1 Oscillospiraceae bacterium
TTCACTCTTAGAATGAATACCTGAATCTTACGTGCCAACCGCACACCGCTTTTCTGCTGAGAATGCCAGTCTTTTCGGGATATTTCGGCGGTTCGGGAACTCGTCAAAAATGGTGTAAAAACCTGAATCTAGCGCGTCTGCCAATTCCGCCATACCCGCATATATAGCTCCTCATAAATTACACGGCAGAGGAAACCGAGTGAGAACATACATCTCAGCCTATTAGGCTCGGCTTTGTTGCCGACTTGAAGATTATAACACAAAAATACAAAAAAATCAATACCTTTTGGAAAATTATTTTTTTGTTCACAATTAGACAACACGCACTGTTATGTTTTTACATACAATGTGTACTTCTTAATTTTTTCACAAGGGTGGTAGGACATTTTGGACTTGCGAAGTCCTTCCCTTCCCATGTCTTCCTCACGGTTAAGGTAAAGTATTCCGTCTTTTGAAAAATTGCGGGCAAATTCACGTGCAATAAGCTGATATGCCCCGCGTACAGAAGGAAGTGCCTTTTCGATGTGCTCGAAAAGTGTATCTCCTACCGATTCACCTATCGCCATGGCTACTATGGTTTTGTCGGCAAGACTTATAAATCCGCCTTGCATACGGTAAATATCATAATTGTTTATTACCTCTGAAACCATTTCGTGCTCTTTTTGAAGAGTTTCGTCTGACGTCTCGGAAGAAGCGCAATAATTTTCGTAAAAAGCCTTAAGACGGTTTATATTCGTGCTGTCTATTTTTTCAAAGCTCCAACCGGGATTATTTGCCGAAAAATAGTTTATATGATTGCGCTGTCCGGAATACTTTCTGCCCTCCATACCGGAAATATCGGTAATGTTATATAGATAATCATCCCAATCCTCATCATGTGTTTCCTCGAATGAAAAGATGTGAGAAATCATTTCCTTTTCACGCAGGGTCACGGCGTTGATAACAAACGGCAAATTGTTTGATTTGCAATATTCCGCAGTTGCTTCGAGAGCTCCGTAAATATCCTCACCGAGCGGCAAAGAAAACACCGTATCTCCGCTAAGCGAATGCATTCTCAAAATAAGTGTCGAATTATAAAATGCATAGTACGTATCAAAATAGCAACGCCACATAACGGCTGTACCCATGCTGTTGTCGCAAATACGGCTGTGTGAATATTCAAAGTAAGGGTGCAAAGCATCAATGTCGTTCAAGGTAAGTTTTTTGAAAACAAGCATATTTCCTCGCGATTAATTGATTAAAACTATTGTAATATGTTAAAAAAGATGATATAATTAATGCATCTGAAATCTAAGGAGTCATTATGCAACTTAAATCAACAGGACACAAAAAACTCAATGTAGTGCTGGTGGAACCGGAAATCCCGCAAAACACGGGAAATATAGCCAGAACATGCGCCGCAGTAGGTGCATCTCTCCATCTTATCGAGCCATTGGGATTCAAAATTACCGATAAAAATCTGAAGCGTGCAGGTCTGGACTATTGGCACTTTCTGGACATAAAATACTATAAAAGCTTTGAGGATTTTGCCTCACGGAACCAAGGAGATTTTTATTTCTATTCCACAAAAGCCACCATGGAGCATACAGCTCCATGTTACAAGGATAATGATAACGTTTATCTTATCTTCGGAAAAGAAACCGCAGGCTTGCCGGAAGAGCTTCTCAAAGCAAACATCGACAAAACAGTACGTATACCCATGCTGGAAAATATACGAAGCCTAAACCTGTCAAACAGCGTTGCGATAGGTGTATATGAGGTACTGAGGCAATGGAGTTTCAGCGGATTCCAAATCCAGGGAAAGCTTGCCGAATACAGTGAATAAAGTCACCGCCGAGAATTGAAACAATTCTCGGCGGATGTTTTATTTCTGCTTTTCTATATATTCCATAAGGTCGGCGATAGTCTGAAGGGTATGTATATCCTTCTCTTCTATCTCAATTTCAAACGCATCTTCACAAGTAACAACAAGGTCGGCAAGTTCAAGCGAGTTAAGCTTAAGGTCGTTTACAAAAGAAGATTCGGGTTTAACGGCGTTGGCATCAAGGTCATACTCCTCTACAAGAAGATCGCGTATCTGTTCAAACATATTATTCTCCTATATCATGTGTCTTTTGATTTTTTTGGAAGTGGTTTTTTCAAATTCGTTTTTTCTTATTTCTATATTTCTAACCTGCTTGAACGCGGGTAGGGTTTTGTTGTTCTGCTGAACGCATTTCTTAATTTCTTCGCTTATATCAACAATATCCTCAAGCCCTTTTTCACGTGCTTTATCGAAATTCGGGTATATAACAGCCGTCAGGACACACTCTCCCTCTTCATTGTCACGGGAAACAACGACAACCTCTCCGATGAGATCGATTTTTTCAAGATATTCCTCGATTTCTTCCGGGAATACATTCTTTCCGTTGTTAAGCACGATTACATTCTTTTTGCGTCCTGTGATATAGATGTAACCATCTTCATCTACATGCCCCAAGTCACCTGTTTTAAACCAGCCCTCATCATCCAGAACATCGGCAGTCGCTTCAGGATCATTGTAATATCCAAGCATTACATTATCACCTTTAACAACTATTTCACCGTTTCCGTTTTCATCCGCATCATCAATGCGCACTTCAAGACCGGGGACAGGTAAACCGACGGAATCGTATTTATCCGAGCCGTATGGACAGACAGAAATAAGTGGGGCGCATTCGGTAATACCGTAGCCCTGGCAGAGAACAATACCAAAATCGTTAAAACTTTTTATAAGATCGCCGCCAATAGGCGCTCCGCCGCAAATTATTTTTTCAAGTCTGCCGCCAAAAGCATTTCTTATCTGAGAAAACAGAATCTTTTTCGCATTGACACCCACTTTGGAAAGTGCGCTCTGCACAGACAGTGCGAAATTAAGCTTTCCTTCGGATTTGCTTTTTGCTGCACTCTCCCAGATTTTCTTGTGCATAGTCTTGACAAAAAGAGGCACGAGTATAAGTCCGGTGGGACGGAACAGCTGAAAATTCTTCATTACATACTTAAGACTATCATTGATACACACACAAGCGCCTACAAGTATAGGAGTAAGAATTCCGCAGGTCATTTCGTAGGTATGATGGTTAGGAAGTACCGAAACCAAAACATCGTCCTCGTTGAAATTCGTCATTTCAAAGGAATTGTTAACTGCAGCAGCAATATTTTTAACAGAAAGCATTACACCCTTGCTGGTGCCGGTGGTGCCGGATGTAAACAGCAGCACAGCCATTTTTTCACGATCAATTTCATGATTCAAGAATTCATCGTTACCTGCTTCCAGAAGATCCTTTCCGCGCATAATGAGCTCGGAAAACTCTATTCGCTTTTCACCCTGCACCGCCTCGGGCTTTTCGGGATTATACTTTTTTTCATCCGTAACAATAGGAATAAAGTACAAAACGTCTTCAAGAGCAGGGAACAATTCGCAAAACATTTCGTCATAAGACTGTGTATAAACAATTGCTTTGATACCCGCAAGCTTTATAAAATTTGCAAGCTCAGCAGGGTGAAGTTCTTTATCAAGCGGAACAATAACATTTCCACCGTTAACAGTGGCAAGATAGGTTGCAATCCACTCAGGGCAGGTCTCACCCAAAACGCCGATGACACTGTCTTTAAGTCCCAGGTCATAAAAGGCGGTTCCCACACTGTCGCATATTTCATCAAGCTCACAATAGTTCAAGGATTCAACAGTTCCGCCACGCTTGTATTTAAGGTAAGTACGCGAACCGTTTATACTTGCAGCGCCCTTCACAAGCTCCCTGAGGTCGCTTATGGGAAGGCGCTGAGGTTTGATTTTCTTCATCAGCTCATCCTTTACATGCATTATTATAGCGAATACATTATATAAGAAAATAATGTTTTTGTCAACTCTAATTCTTAAATATTTTGTTACGACAATTTAAAGTAACAAATTGTTTTTAAAAAAATAAAAACCGGGTGGTACAATTATTGTGTCACAAAACACTACTTTTATCAGGAGGTAAAATTTGAAACGCATTCTGTCTTTTATTCTTATCGCATCTGTCTTTTTCAGCACATTTTCTTCCTTTACAACAGTTCTTGCGAGTAAAAACAATATTGATAGTCTGGGATATATCACCTCAATGGAGCAGGAGCTCTTGTCCTACGGGCTTGTTTATACCGAGCTTGCCGCCGAAAACGACAGCAAACAAAAGGCATATATATTTGAATATTCCCCCAACAGATACACACTTCCGCAAGTAGAATACGGATCCAACGCCTCCTCAAAAGTGCGCCTTAAGGACATAACATCTCGTTACGAAAAAAACGGAATGAGGGTTGTAGGAGCTTTAAACGGTGATTTTTTCAGTTTTTCAACCGGAGTTCCAATGGGCGTTGTTATAAAGGACGGTATTATTATCAGCTCCGACCCGTCAAAAAACGCAATCGGCTTTGAAGAAAACGGATTTGCCGTAATCGGTAATCCTGATATACATTTTGTTTTCAGCTGTACTCCCGAAAATGTGGCAGAAAAAGAAAGCGGTAAGGTCACAGATGCATCAGACAAAACCGAGGAATCACGTGTGCCCTACTCCTTCACCGTGGATTATTTCAATAAGTATCCGTCGGTTTATGCAATATATTTTCTCAATGACTTCTATTCAAAAAGTACCAGGAGTTCTTCACCTTCCACCGAAGTTATTCTCAAGCCCGTAAGCGGTCAGCTGCGCGCCGGTGAAAAAATGAGTTTTGAAGTCACCGCCATCAATTACAATGCCATTGACAGCGAAATACCGGAAGGGCATTATGTCCTTTGCGGAGATGACAGAAGCTTCGCTTCATCCCTTGAGGCTATACAAACAGGAGATATTCTGTCTCTTGAAATACAGGCGAACAATACGTGGAAAAGCATTCAGACAGCTCTGGGCGGTGGCGATATAATTGTTAAAGATGGTGCTTTCGTTCCGGAAACGGTAGATGAAGCACATGAAAAGCTCAACAATCCCAGGACAGCTATCGGCATTTGTGAAAACAACGATGTCGTTTTCTTTGCGAACGATGGTCGTGATCGCAAAAACGCCGTAGGCGTAACACTTGAAACACTGGCAAATATAATGCTTGAAATGGGCTGCAAAACTGTTATTAACCTTGACGGCGGAGGTTCCACCACTGTTTATGCCACAACGCCCTTTGACACTGCGGCAAAGCTGGTTAACAACCCTTCCGACGGTTCGGAAAGACATATCTCAAATGCGATTCTTTTTATCAACAACCTTCCCCCTACCGACATAACCGGAGGAGTCAAAATCACTGATTCTCCCGAGTACATTATGGTGGGAAGTACTCTGAAGCTTGATACAATTTACCATGACACTACTCTTCACCCCTTCACTCCGAAGGAGGAGACGAGGTTTACCGAACATAATAACAACGGAAAATCCTACGGAGAATTTGACGGCAACGTTTTCACCGCTTTGAGCCCGGGAAAAACAACACTGGCAGCCATTAACGGAAACACAAAAGGATTAAAAACACTGAACATACTTTCTTCACCCACCGAATTCATCTCAGCGAACGATGAAATTGTCGTTGAGATCGGCAATAGATTTCCACTTGATATAAAAGCCAATTACTCTGACAGCGAAGTATTGTTCAACAATATTGATGTCGTAAATTATCACATAAAAGAGACAACTTACAAAACCGAAAATTCGGCTCCTCACTACTTTTCATCAGTAGGCTATATTTCAGACAATGCTTTTTATGCAGACGAGTATTTTGACGGAATACTGGAAATATATATGGAAGATACTTCGTTGGAAATACCTCTCAAAGTAATCCCCGAGATATACAAGAATGATATTTTAAGTAAAGATGTCAAAGCTGATCTTAACGGCGAATCCGTTGAGATACTCGATGCTGACGAGAGTTATCTTGGTAAAGAGTTTTTCACTGTCACAACGCCGGCAGACGAGAATAACGAAACTTCTTTACTGACGTTGGAATGTAAAGGTGAATATTCTGTAAGCGAGAATGCGAAAAGCTTTACTTTTCTGAGCAAAAACGACATTATCGCTTCTTTGGTGCTGACAGACGAAGAGGAAAATGAAATTCTCATACCTTATACCGTTGAGCGTAATTACAGCGTATTTAACGGGTGGCTGAAATACAAAGCCGATCTTTCTTCCGGCGATTACGACGATTCTCAAAAATATACCGTTAAATACCTTATCGCCTGCAACACACAACCCGAAAACGAATACATTTTCGGAGGACTTTGTGAAATTACGGGCAAAGAAGTAATTTACTCCGACATTGAAAACTCATGGGCCAAAGAGCACATTACGGATGTATATTATCAGGAGCTTATGAAAGGCAAGCCATACTATACAACCAATATTTTTGACGGCTCGGCTCATCTGACACGTGCGGAATTTGCGACTGTGCTTTGCAGATTTTTAAACTTGGATTTAACAAAATATACAGATGCATCAATTGTTTTTGCGGATATAGACACCGTCGGAAGCTGGGCGTGGAGTCAGATAGGCGCAATGAGTTCACTGGGGCTTATGAACGGAAGTCTTGAAAATGACGGAAAGCATTATTTCCGTCCGCAGGACGGTATCACTCGTGCCGAAGCAATGCAGGTCATCGGAAGATTACTTACGCCATGCGAAAATACCGTATCTCTTAATTTTTCGGACACCGATGAAATCCCCGCCTGGGCGTTGGAAAACACCCTGAAGGTTGTCACGTACAATATATTCTCCGGCTACGAAGATAATACCATAAAGCCATTCAATAAGCTCACCAGAAATGAGGCCGCCAAGATACTTTCACTGTTCAATACAAAATGCTATCACGACCTGTTGGAATTAGGACCGACAGCCGATTCAATTCCGGAACAAACAGAAATTCCCGGCGATGAAGCATAAAGAATTCATACTTAAACAAAAAGCAAGCCATACACAATGTATGGCTTGCTTTTTTATTCTTTATAAACTATTTTCGGTATGAACAATAACGGAATAAACGTAATAAAATTAAACAATGCGCAAACAGCAAGTCCGCCTTGTGTACCAATCGTCTGTGTAAGCTCTCCTCCGAGAGCGCTTCCCAATATTTTAGGGAGTGCACCGCACAATGCATACATCGCCATCTGACCCGAAGCACGCATATTCGGCGCTACGGTGCGCATCATATAATAGGTAGCACAGTATGTAACAACAGTAGGCACAAGCCCGGTGAAAAATGCCACAAGCATTATAGCTATTTCGCTTTTTGCATATATAAGCCCGATATACCTGGCGGTCCCCACAGCCACACATATCCACAAAAGCTTTTTCACACCCACCTTTTCCATGAGCAAATCATAGAATATAAAAAAGAAAATTTCGCCGGCAACAGTGAGAAAAACATTTATTCCCATTACCCATTCCGCAATACCCAAGCCCCCTCTTTCCACAGGTGCAATCAGGTATTTTGCATAAAAGTTCTGATAATAGTTAAAAGTCAGGAGTGCAACCGCCAAAACAATAAATATCATCATCATTGTTCTGTCGGCAAAAAGCGGTTTTAGCGAGATTTTTTCCTTTTTCTCGGCATGTCCCTCCACCTTCGGTGAAAGTCCGAGAGAAAGCATTGTCACTATTCCGACTACGGGATATACTGCAAACACAAGAGTTATATTATCACCCTCAATGAATGGTGCAAGCACCATAGCAATGAGCCCGAATCCCAAAGTTCCCATAACACGCAGAACTCCATACTTCCATTTATTCGTATTACTAGCCTCAACGGTTATGGTATCTATCAAACCGCCGTAATTATTTTGAAAAAGCATTACAAGCGGTAACATTATAAACAGATAAATCAGAGAATTCCCCAAACACACAGCCGTAAAGCTTGCCGTAGCACACGCAACAAGGAATATCAGTACATTATTTTTGTACTTTGCCTTATCGGTAACAATTCCCCAGAAAAACGGAGCGACTGCAGAAACAAGCTGTGCTGCTGCAAGCAAGTATCCGATTTCGTCATCTGTTTTTCCGCCGTGTTCGAGATATATCGGAATAAAATTGTAATACAGCGCGTTGAGTGCATATATCAGCGCATTGGCAACAAGCAATGCAACGTATGGGGTCCTTTTTGTCATTACTCGACCTCAACTTCAGCTATACGTACAACATAGTTTGTTCCGTAATCATATCCGGTGCAATTTACGATAAGTGAGTTTTCAGCGGTATTTTGATTGAATTCCAGCATTTCACCGTTATCAACCCATTTTACGCTTTTAACTTTTTGAGTCAGGCCCGAGAATCTTCTGGGTCCTATGCCGACATTCGTAACCTCCACAGTTACATCCGACTTACCCTTTATCGCCAGATCGTGAATGTAGAGGTAATACTTTCCGTTGGCTTTGAGAACAAAGTTCTTACCCTCACCCTTCATTTCGCAAGGTACGCCGTCGTATATGGAGCTGTAACCGACACTGCGTATCCAGTCGCCTATTGACGCAATCAGTTCTTCCTGGAGAGGTACTATACCGCCCTCTGCGTTGGGTCCGATGTTAAGCAGGTAGTTTGCACCTACCTTACGGCAGGCACAAAACGTTTCAATAAGCTGAGGAACGGATTTATAATTAAAGTCGCCGTAACCTATACCCCAGTGTGCGTTAAGCGTCTCACACATTTCCGCGGTGACATATTTTGACATTCCCTCACGGTTCATGGGCTCGGGACGTCCCTGCTCAAATGTAACACTGTCAATCTCGGGGTCGCCCAGTTTTCCGCGCGCCGACAGTCCTGTGTTATTGATAATTATGCAATCGGGCTGATATTTTCTGATGATGGCATAGACTTCGTTCATTTTCCAGTCCTTATCCTTTACGCGCCATACACCGTCAAATTCAAAGCCGCCTATTTTTCCGTAATTTGTACATAATATTTCCACAGATTTTTGCAGATACTTTAAGTAGCCCTCAAAGTCCGTTTCAAAAAAGTCGTCCTTCCAGTCAAATGTTGTATGGTAAAAAAACGGCATTATCCCCTCTGCACGACAGCCTTCAACAAAGTCTGCGATAAGGTCACGTCCTGCTGGTGTGTGCAGGGCGTCATATGTATTAAGCCCCTTCGTATCATAAAGAGAAAAGCCGTCATGATGTCTTGTAGTAAGGGTTATATAGTTTGCGCCTGCGCGTTTTGCCGCACGCGCCAGATTTCTTCCGCTGAATTCGGACGCGGTAAATGTATCGGCAAGTTTGCTGTATTCTTCCTGGGGAATACCTGCCATGTTCTGTATCCACTCGCCTTTTCCAAGCTGGGAATAAATTCCCCAGTGAACATAAATGCCGAATGCCATCTTTTCAAAATCTCTGATTCTTTTTTCGGGAACGGGTATCATTATAACACACTCCTTATTTGTTTCATATTTCGTAATAACTATACCATTTTTCAATCAAAATGTCAATACTTTATCATATTTTCCAAACCAAAAAATTATATGCCATTTTTTGGCATTTTGTGTATTATAATTGACACTTTTGTTTAAATGTGTTACAATATTATCGTTAACCTAAGACATACCAAGTCTGACGGTAAATAAGCGTTTTACAACTTTACAACAAACGATTTCGGAGGAAACCCAAGTGTCCAGGTTCGGATGTTTCACTTTTATACTTATATTTACTTGCCTTGTTTTGTTTTCATGCGCTCAAGTAGCTCAGACTTATATCCCCTACAATGACGCAGTATTTCCAACATTAGAAAAATCACTGCAAACTGTTTTATCAATCGGCATATCCGAAGACAGTATTCCCGTCAAACCCGAGCCCGTAACTGAAGTAACGCCACCGGAAACAGTAATTCATGAACCTGTTTTAACCGCTCCGCCCGAAGAGTACGTAACATTCACACTCAACGGATTGCACGATGAGGTTCTGCTTCAGGAAACAGCGGATGCAGGTCAGGAATATGTTGACGGGACATGTTACATCGGAGACTCAATAACACTCGGGCTTAAAGTATTTAAAATTCTGCCTGAGGAAAGAGTTTTTTCTGCCGGCTCGATAGACCCATATGCCGCAGCACACAATAAAATGGTCACTCTTCCCGACGGGCGCCAGGTTACTGCACCGCAGGCGGTAGGTTATTACAAACCGGAAAGAGTAGTTATAACGCTCGGCACAAACTCGGTGTCATGGACAACTGAAAAGGCTTTCATTTCTTCCTACGGTCAGCTTATTGAGGATATTCGCGCCGAAAGTCCGGGTACTGTCGTTATAATTCAGGCTATTCCACCCGTTTCAGAGGCGTATGAGGCAAATGCCATAAAGCTTACAAACAAAACCGTTAACCGCTTCAACGTACTCCTTTTGGAGCTTGCGGCAGAAAAGTCGGTATATTTTCTTAATACCGCATCGGTGCTGAAAAACGAGCGCGGTTACTTCAATGAAAGCTATCAAAGCGGTGATGGTCTGCACCACAATCAGGCGTGCTACGGAGTATGGCTGAATTATCTGAGGACTCACGCAGTACCTGCCGCATAACGGTGACGTTATGTACACAAAAAAACTTGTTTTAATCATTTTTCTTTTAACACTTATTCTTTCGCTCTCCGCAAATGCGGTTTTTAACGATGTAAACGAAAACGATTGGTTTTGCGATTATGTGCGTGAGGCGTACGGATTTGGATTTATCAACGGCAGAACTCCCGAGCTTTTCTGTCCGTATGAAAATCTTACCGTAGCAGAAGCGTTAAAGCTTGCAGATGTACTTTTTATAAACATTATGAAGCTGGATGCTGTTTTACAAAACGGAGAGCCGTGGTACAGCACATACGTTGACTTTGCCAGGGATTACAACATACTTGACAAGGACTACGAAAACTTTAACGTTCCGATTACACGAAGGGATTTTGTTCATATTTTCTACAATGCAATACCACCGCAAAACCTTTTTGAATATCTTGAATTTCAGAACGGAAGTATTCCCGATATTGGTGAAAATGAAAATTACTATGACGAAATATACGCTTTTTACCGTGCGGGGATACTTACGGGTAAAAATGCAGATCACAGCTTCTTTCCCGATGATAATATACTGAGAAGCGAAGTCTGCGCTGTACTCATGCGTATTTTTTATATGAATTCTTATGAAATTGAATTTGATAACGATGGACAAAGTGATTTCGTTCCGATTGCTCCCCCACCTGCAGAATACGTAAATTTCAGCCTTTATGATAAATACAGCGATGTTATTCTTAAAGAAACAAATGCCACAGACGACAGCTACATATTTGAAACGGTATTCATAGGCGACTCGCTTAGTGTAGGTCTCAGAGCTTTTAAAATTCTTCCGGATACAAATGTACTTGCCGCCGGTTCTATCGACCCGTCACACGCACTGAAGGACAGTATAATTATGTTGCCTACTGCAAAAAAGGTAACTATCCCCGAGGCTTGCGGATATTACAAGCCGATACGGGCGGTTATCACGCTGGGAACCAATTCTGTTTCATGGCGTAAACCCGATGATTTTATTGAGCTTTACTCCAAGCTGATTGATGAAATTCTGAAAAATTCGCCCGAAACCGAAATCATCATTCAATCTATACCTCCTGTCAGTGAAGCATATGAAGCAAACGGAAGTAAAATCACAAACAAGGTTATAAATGCTTTTAACGAGCATCTTGCCCAGCTTTGCCGTGAACGCGGAATACCATTTCTTAACACAGCAGAAGCACTGAAGGATGAGCGCGGTTATCTGAATGAAAAATACCAAAGCGGCGATGGTCTGCATCTGAATAAATCCGCATACCAAATCTGGATAAACTATTTCAAAACACATTCCTCAAAAAACAAATAGCACAACATACCCCCCGTACTGAGAATAACCTCAGTACGGGGGGTATCACTTTGAATCATTCAGTCTGCAACCTCATAATCCTGCGCTTCAACTGTGTTTTTAAGAGTTTCATAGGGCACATCCTTAATCAGCTTTACAACAGCGGTGCCTTTTTCATGGCTTACAATCGCCTCCTGCACTCCGTCAATGGCTTCAAGGCACTTTTTAACACGTGCTTCGCAGTGTCCACACATCATACCTTTGATTTTAAGTGTTTTTTCCATTATTTTTTTCTCCTTGTTTTTGATTTTTCTATCTTTTGATGCACTGCTCAAATTTACAAAATTGAGTCTGAGTGCGTTTGTGACAACGCAAAAGCTGGACAAGCTCATCGCCGCCGCTCCGAACATGGGATCAAGTTGCCATCCGAACAGAGGTATCCACACACCCGCCGCCAGAGGGATACCGATAACATTGTAGATAAACGCCCAAAAAAGATTCTGATGAATGTTACTCAGTGTTGCTCTGCTAAGACGTATTGCCTTTGTAACATCCGAAAGCCTGCTCTTAACCAGCACAATATCAGCTGCATCTATCGCAACATCGGTACCTGCACCTATCGCTATACCTGCATCGGCTGCCGTAAGCGCAGGAGCGTCATTGATACCGTCGCCTACCATAGCAACTTTTCCGTACTTTTTGAGCCTTGTTACGGCATTTTGTTTTCCGTCGGGCAAAACACCCGCTATCAATTCATCCGCACCAACAGCATTCTTGACCGCATTGGCAGTACGTTCGTTATCACCCGTAAGCATAACAACATGTATACCCATATTGTGCAATTCGTTCACTGCACGCGGACTGTCTTCCTTAATTTCATCCGAAACAGCAATGATCCCTGCAAGGCTTCCGTCGTATCCGAACATAACGGGAGTTTTTCCCTGGTGGGCAAAGTCGTAAGCCGCGTTAACAGCTTCTTCGGATACAAAGCATTTTTCACTGACAAATTTAACGTTTCCTCCGACAATCTGTTTTTCTCCTTCGAAAGCCGTCAAGCCATTACCGGCAAAAGTGCAAAAATCAGATGTATCCCGGGGCTTCACAAGCATTTCTTCAGATTTTTCCGCTATTGCCTTAGCAAGGGGATGCTCGCTTTTCACCTCCAGCGAAAACGCCAATTCCATAAGCTCACGTTGTGAAATATCTCCGAACGGCATAATATCGGTAACATGCGGACATCCCTTTGTTATGGTTCCTGTTTTGTCAAGTGCCACAACATTTACATTTCCGCAAATTTCAAGTGCCGCAGCGGTTTTAAAAAGTATTCCGTTTCTTGCGCCCACACCGCTGCCAACCATTATGGCAACGGGTGTGGCAAGTCCAAGTGCACATGGACAGCTTATAACAAGCACGGAAATTGCTCTTGAAAGAGCAAAGCCGACACTTTGACCGCACAACAGCCACACAAGAAGTGTTACAGCCGAAATTGCCATCACGGCAGGAACAAACACACCCGATACCTTATCCGCCGCTTTTGCAATCGGTGCTTTGGTAGAAGCGGCATCGCTAACCATTCTGATAATCTGAGAAAGGGCAGTATCATCCCCCACCTTTTCAGCCTCGCACACAATGTATCCCGACTGATTAACAGTAGCCGCGCAGACATGGTCGCCGGGTGATTTATCAACAGGAATACTCTCTCCTGTCAAAGCCGACTCATCAACGGCACAGTTACCCTCTTTCACGATTCCGTCCGCAGGTATACGACCTCCTGCACGGACCACAAATATATCGCCTTTTTTAACTTGTGCGGCAGGAACTTCCGTTTCTTTGCCGTCTGTAATAACCGTTGCGGTTTCGGGAGCCATATCAATCAGGCTTTTAATAGCATTTGTGGTTTTGCCCTTTGAGTAAGACTCCAGTACCTTGCCCACGGTTATAAGCGTGAGAATCATGGCGGCAGACTCGAAATAAAGTTCATGCATATATCCCATAACAGCTTGAGAATCGCCCTCAAGCTGCGCCCAAGTCATTGCAAACAGGATAACAGTACTGTACGTAAAGGATGCACCCGAGCCCAAAGCGACAAGAGTATCCATATTGGGCGACTTATTGAGCAGCGCTTTAAAACCGCTGATAAAGAATTTTTGGTTTATAACCATTATAACAGCAGAAAGCATCAACTGAGCAAGCCCCACGGCAACGTGATTATTTTCGAGAAAAAGCGGAAGCTTCCAGCCCCACATACCGTGGCCCATGGAGATGTACATTAAAAGTACAAGAAAAATAAGCGATGCCAGAAGTCTTTTTTTCAACTGATGGGTTTGTGTATCTTCCGGTTCGTCATATCCGTTCTGCTTAGGCTGTTCTCCTTTTTTACGTGCTCCGTATCCTGCGTCATTCACCGCTTTGATTATATCGTCATCCGATACAGCCCCGTCAACCAACATTGAGTTAGTCAAAAGGTTGACCGAGCAGGATGTTACACCTTGCAATGCACAGACTGCCTTTTCCACTCTTGCGCTGCAAGCGGCACAGCTCATTCCGCTGACAACATACTGACGCATTTTTCCACCTCATTTCCGGTCAATATAAATTATCTTTTCATATTTAGCGTTTCAAGTATTTTAGTATATTTCTGACCCGCAATAACTATGTGTTCAACCAGATTTATGCCAAAAAGCGATAAGCCGTTGCAAAAATTCAATGTGGTTGTATTATCTTCCATTGAGGGAATAGGTGTTCCGTTGGGATGATTATGCGCGATTATAACATTAAACGCATTTTTTGTCAAAGCACATTTGGCAACATCTCCGATTGAAAGCTTCGCCGAATTTACATCGCCTTCAAATACTATTTCGTCTAAAACAAGACTCATGCGATTATCAAAATAAAGAGCATGTACAACTTCTTTTTCACATGTAATGTAAAGAGGGATAAGATATCTCGCCACATCATCAACGCTAAACTCTTTTTTGTTGTATTCGCTTGTTTTTTCTTTAAAGTATACCCCAAACACCTCGGGAATAAGCTTGAGCATGGTAGCGGTATGAGGACCAACACCTTGAATTTTAATAAGTTCCTCGTATGGTGCACCAAAAACGCCCGCAATACTGCCAAACCTGTTCAGAAGCATGTGGGCAAGTTCGTTTGTGTCGCTTTGAGGAATAGCATAAAACAGCAAAAGTTCCAACACAACATGTGGCTCAAAGCCCGAAAGCCCGTCCCTGAGAAATCTGTTTTTTAACCGCTGACGGTGTGATTTATGTAAATTTATTTTTTCGTTTGACATTTTTCCTCTTTTACAATTACGATATTTGGCTTTGAAAGCGGTATACGCAACAAATCCGATGTAATTATTATAACACAAAATCAAATTTTTTTCAATCAAAAATCGTAAAATTCATTTTACCTGCATATTTTTATCGCGTCGGAGCGTATACAATACTGTCAAAACAGGTCGTACCATCATAAACTATTAACAGCAATCCCCATAAAGCAACAAGGAGGTGTAATTATGGTTTGCTTTCCTTTAGCTGCCGCCGCGGCAGGCGCACTGCTGTATTTCCACAACAACCGTAATGATTGTGTGGTTGCAGATGTATGCTTTTCACAACAGTGCTGGCGCGACAATCCCATTTGCCTGTGTGCGAAAGAGCTTCGTTATCAACAGTGCATGACGGATAAAGGTCACAAATGCTGGAGACTCAAGCCAGAGCTTGTGGCAGCGAACTTTCTCAACAACGAATTCATATGTGATGAATACAGATGCTCCTCCGTAAAGGTGTGCGGTGCAGAAGTGTGCTGTGACAAGGCATATGTTGTTTTGTCCTTCCCCGATTGCAAAAAAATGGCTTTCGAGCTTTATCAGCCGGTCAAGAAGGACTGTCACGGAATATGGGCAGTACGCAGATATGCTTACGTTTAATGCCTGATAAAATATACAGGCGTGTGCAGAACTTGCACACGCCTTGTTTTTATTATTCAATAAACCTGTCTATAAGGGTATATCCGGGTTCAACATACACGCCGCTTAAATCACAGGAATCCTCATCATAAGTCTTTGCCGACGAATTCGGAGTGAGGTTGCGGCTGTCAAATATGACAAACGGAACAGGCTCTCTGGTGTGTGTGCGGCGGACAATGGGGGTTGGATGATCGGGAAGCAGAAGTATTTTATAGTCTTCTCCCGTACTGTCGAGATAAGACTTTACCGGAGCAAGAATAAGGCTGTCAATAAGTTCAATGGATTTAACCTTATTTTCCGTTTCGCCTCTGTGTCCGCATTCATCGGGAGCTTCCACATGAACGTACACAAAGTCACTTCCGTTTTTGAAAGCATCTATTGCCGCCTGCGCCTTGCCGGGGAAATTCGTATGTACGTTTCCGGTTGCTCCTTCTACATCTATGGAGTCAAAGCCGGCGCAGATACCGATGCCCTTTATAAGGTCAACAGCCGAAACGACAGTAGATTTGAGCTTGAATCTGTCGGCAAAACTGGAAAGACGGGGTTTCTTGCCAGGGCTCCAGAGCCACACGGAGTTTGCGGGGCGCTTACCCATCTCACGGCGTTTACGGTTTACAGGATGATCATTAAGAATGTCATAACTTTTTTCCATAAGCTCTCGGTAGAATTTTCCTATCTCTCCCGAGGGAAGATATTCACCTATGCGTTTGTCCAGTATATCATGGGGACGGGTGAAATCATAAAGTCTTTCATCCTTGTCGTAACCGGGAGGATTTTTCCAAAGCAAACAGTGGCGGTAACTGATACCTGTATGAAAACGTATATCCTCTGTACCCAGTGCCTCATCAACCGCTTTAATAAGAAGATCGGCCTCCTCGGTGCTTATTTCATCTGCACTGTGGTCAATAATTATTTTATCCTCATATTTTCCGTCTTCGCTAAGGGTAACCACATTACAACGGATGGCATAATCATCGGGAGACATTTCCAGACCGATACTTGCAGCCTCCAGAGGGCTTCTGCCCTTGGAGTATATTTCCGGATCATATCCCATAACAGAAAGGTTGGCAGTATCGCTTTCGGGGACCAAGCTGTCCGGAACTGTTTTAACCTTTCCGCAACAGCCGTGGGAAGCCAGATAATCCATCACAGGCTTATCAGCCGCCTGAAGGGGTGTTCTGTTTCCCAAAGAATCTATTTTATAATCGGCCATTCCGTCGCCAAGCATTACAAAATATTTCATATTTCCAACTCCTGACACATAAAATTAACACATATATTTTATCACAAAAGATTGAATAATTCAAGTACATATGCTATAATATAAATACAAATAATCATTTTTTCGGAGGGTTATGATGAAACTGGTGCTTATAACCGGCGGCTCACGCGGAATAGGTGCGGCTTGTGCAAGGATTTTTTCCGAAAACGGATATTTCGTCGCCCTTAATTACAATAAAAGTGAAGCGCAGGCAAATGCACTTTCACAAGAGCTGAAAAACGTCCAATGCTTCAGAGCTGATGTATCGCATGCGAACGAGGTTGAAATGCTTTTTGAAAGTGTAAATTCAGCCTTCGGAAAGTACCCGGATGTACTTATTAACAATGCAGGTGTTTCCCACACCGGACTTTTGACCGATACCGCCCCGGATGACTTTGAAAACATATTTGCAACAAACGTGAAAAGTGTATACCTCTGTTCCAAAGCCGCTGTAACACAAATGATAAAAAAGCACAGCGGAAAAATAATAAATATTTCTTCCATGTGGGGACAAACAGGTGCTTCCTGCGAGGTTTTGTACTCTGCTTCAAAGGCAGCTGTCATCGGTTTTACAAAAGCGCTCGCAAAAGAAGTGGGCCCATGCGGTATAAATGTCAACTGCATCGCACCGGGAGTTATAAAAACCGATATGCTGAATTGCTACACTTCCCGGGAACTTGATTTATTGGTTGATGAAACACCTCTTATGAGGCTGGGCACACCTCAGGACATTGCACGCGCGGCACTTTTTCTTTCCGGAGAAAATTCAGATTTTATAACCGGTCAGATTATCGGCGTCAACGGCGGATTTCATATATAAGGGTGAAAAAATGAACAAACAAGAATTTATTGACAGCTTATCTCAACACGCTTCATTTCTCAGTTCACATGAATTGTCTGACATAAAGGATTATCTGAACGAGCGTCTTGAAGATGAAAGTGTGCCGTGCGACGCGGAGCTGTTTGTAAAGAACATGAAGCTTTCATTTGAATTGTTCAGATATCTGAACGAAACGGAGGCATTGCGTCACAGTGAAATGTTTGCCAAGTCGGTAAACGAAATCATGTCAAACGATGATGATAATAAAACCGATACACCTTCACAAGAACACACCGAAAATTCCCAAACGCAAACCGAATCGTTTCCGCGTGAAGATGAGAATATTCACAAAAATGAAAAACGCGGTGGATTTATCTCTTTCATAAATGGTATGAGCAAGACAAATAGAGTTCTTGTTTCAATATGCTGTATTGCTGTTTTGATATTACTGCTCCCGATTTTCGGAATTGGCGCAGCGGTTTGTGTCGCATTGTATATGATACCGCTTACGCTTATACTGGCAATCTGGCTGCTTATAATGGCAATAGATGCTGCATTTGCACTACTGGGCACTGTTGCCGTCAGCTACGGTATAGCCAATCTTTTTGTAAGTGCTCCCGTTGGTATTATTGAAATTGGTCTCGGAACCGTGCTGTTTTCTTTAATGCTGGCTGTGTGGGCACTCAATTATCAATTTGTATCAACTGTGGTACCCGCAACGGCAAAGTGTGCCGCCTCACTTATTAAAAAAGCTTTTACGTTGATAAAAGAGTTTATTTTCGGAAAAATGGAGGCTGAGTCATGAAAAAGAATGTAAAAAAGCTTCTCGCAGCCTCGCTTGTAATATTTCTGTTGGGTGTTATAATATGCTCGGCTGCATTGATTTATGCGGCGGCAACAGGTGTACGGCTTTTTGGGGAAGACGGCGGTTCGGAAAAGCTTTCTTATCAGCTTTACGTGTCTGAAGCAGAAAAGCTGGGGGTTCTCCCCTTCTCTTCGATTGAAATTTCCGCCGAAATGTGCGATGTTACCATACAAAAAACAGACAAACCAAGTTATATTGAGTTCAAAAATTCGGACAAGCTTAAAACCGCCTGTGTTTTGGAAAACGGTGTTCTGAAAATACACGACAGTGTCCCATTCTATTTTCTTGGATTGACATTTGAAAACGGAAAAGCAGGCTTTACGGGCTTCAGACATGTATTTTCACAAGGTCTTTATTCATCCGACGAAAAGAAAATAACCGTTTATCTGAACAATTTTGATACGATAGGTAAAATCAACATACGTCTCGGTCTCGGAAATGTTAATATCAGCAGTATATCGACGGAAAATATTTCTGTCTCTTCTTCCCTGGGAAATGTGAATATTTCAGAAGCGGATATTTCCGAAAAGCTGACAGTATCCGTCAAGAGCGGAAATGTGAGAATTAAACACACCGACTATGTTTTTGCTGATATTTCCTGTACAACCGGAAATATATATACAGATATCACAGGACGAAAAACAAACTGTGAAACGGCTGTCGGTGATATCACGGCAGTGACGAAAAAGGACATTTCTCTGTATAACATCCGTGCCTCGGTTAGCAAAGGCGATATTGAAGTTAATGACAAAGATCAGATTTCAAAAGAATACAATTCTGTTTGTGAAACATCTGATGAAAACATTTGGCTTAAAGCGCATTACGGCGATATCGACCTTTACAAATATGTTACAAACGAATAATTGAACAAACAATACACACAATAACACTGCGGATATGAAAAATATTTCGCAGTGTTATTTTACAAAAGGACAGGTATTTGATATGCTTGATAAAATTGCTCTTACACTGCTGATTATCGGCGGTATTAACTGGGGCAGCATCGGTATCTTTAATTTTGATATTGTCGCATGGATTTTCGGTGGTCAGACTGCAATAGTCAGCCGTATTATTTACACCGTTGTTGGTCTTTGCGCTCTCTGGTGCATTTCCCTTTTATTCAGAAGCCACGAGCATTCTCTCGAAAGAGAATAATCACGGCAAAAATCAGCCGCAGTGCATAACCTTCAGAGGGTTACACGCTGCGGCTGAAATCATTTTTCACAATATTCGAACATCTGCATCAGATATGTTTTATACTCTTCCGGACATACAATAAAGCTCATTCCATGCT
Source organism: Oscillospiraceae bacterium (assembly GCA_015065085.1). Lineage (NCBI taxonomy): Bacteria > Bacillati > Bacillota > Clostridia > Eubacteriales > Oscillospiraceae > Oscillospiraceae bacterium. The sequence continues at coordinate 20,030 of SVQW01000010.1, forward strand.
GTGCACCTTGCGCAATATGAAGATACTTTTGAGAGGTGCAGGCCTTATGGTTTTCCAGTGTCATTTCATGCGGAACAAAATCATCTGACTCTCCATGAGCAAACAAAACCGCCAAAGTGTTATTCGCAAGTTCTCGGCGCGTATCGATTTCGTTCATAAAATGCCCGGTCACAAAGCGAAATATCATGTTCATTACAGGAAAAACAAGCCACAGCGGGATTTTGTAATCCTCACTTATAACCTTCTTCATTATATCATGGCAAGATGTATATCCGCAATCTGCAATTATACCTTTAACGGCCGTCGGAAGTTCCAGCGACGATGCCATGAGCGCAGTAGCGCATCCCATTGATACACCGTCAAAGTATATGGGAAGCTTATTTTCGGTACGCCCGGCAAGATACCATGCCCAATCACGTACATCATATCTTTCATTGACCCCGAAGGTTATGGTATTACCTTCGCTTCTTCCGTGAGCTCGTTGGTCGATTATAAGAAGATTGCAATTGTTTTTAAGAAAGTACTCAACCGCCATACTGAAATCAAAAAAGCCACTGCTTCTATAACCGTGTATACACAGTATGGTGCGTTTCGGATCGTGATGAGGAATAAAAGTGCCTCTCAGCTTCAAGCCGTCAAACGAAGTAATTTCCCACTCTTCAGTATGCATTTTCTTTATTTTTTCGATTTCCGTATTTATGCTCTCGCGCCACTCCTCCCACTGGGAAGAGCCGGGCGCTTTCTTGTCCAGAAAAGCTATTCTTACAGGCTTACGCGAAAAGCCCATACTGAACGCAGTACAGCCCGCCACAAACCATATTACTGCAAAAACTGCGATAACTGCCACAATGTATATCATACCTTAACATCTCCCGAAGGTATTATATTCCATTTTTTGTAAAATGTCAATATCGCCTCCTATTTTAAGTTAAAAAGGCAAACCAATTTATAATATTTTAACATAAGGGTTTGCGGAAATGGTATTATACGGTTAGTAGTTTTTTAATATTGAAACAACAACAAATCCCATGGCACATAAAAGAAAACACGCACTCACCGGATAGTGAGTGCGTGTTAAACCATTTATTAAAATCTTTATTTTGTCCAGCCGCTGCTTTCTTTTACGTCTTTCATGGAGCGTGTGATGGGATCAAAATAGTAATACTGAGTGTTTCCGTTTTGAGTGTAGCAAACATATGCACGTGCGGTTATTTTTGCATTCTCATCAGGAATTTGTGTTACAACAGCGGTATATTCAAAACAATTTGCATTACTGCTGAAAATGTTTATACAGTCTACCGGCTTCGCAAGTACTTCGTCTTTTATGTTGTGGGTAAGGTCGGAGGCTGTATATCCTTTTGCGGTAAGACATTCTTCAGGTACTACAAGAGTTCCGAAGGTAACATCCGTAAATCCGTCAGCAAATACAGCGCCCAAGGTCTTGTAGGTTCTGCCGCCTGAAACGGAAATCAGAAAGCTTTCGTTAACATTAACACGTGTTCCGAAACGAAGTCCCAGTGTACCGTCGGTTCGCACCTGAGCGCCCAGCATTTCACCGTCGATCTCAGCAGAAGTCTGTGCTTTGGAAACTGTGATTTTTCCGTTTACTATCTGAGGGAATACACCGCTCAAAGTGGCATCAAATATATTGTTCTTTCCATAAGAAACACTGATGTCATATGTACCGGAAGCTTTTTCGGGAAGCGCAAAGCTCAAAGTGAGAAGAACACCTTCAGATGTAGTTTTGACATTATCCCATATTACCTTGACAGGATTTACGGAAATGTTTTTATTAAAATCACCACTCAGTGCAGTACCTTTTGTTACACCATTCAATGTAAGGCGGCTGTCATACGAAATATTCAGCATCATACCGAATATATCCGCATTCCCGCTAAAAAGTAGGTTCACATCCACAGACTTGGCGTCCGCGTCGACTTCTACACTTTCAATGCTTATTTTGCAGTCAGAAGAAATGGTGACCGAACCGTTTTCAATGACAGGTGTGAACATATCAAAACTGGTATTGAATGCAAAAATATTATCGGGAGACACAGAAATGTCATGTACACCACCGTAGGCAGCAGAAACATCAAAGGTCAGAGTCGCCAATACTCCGTCTTTGCAATCATCTTGCATATCGGTAGGCTCCCATGTCATTGATATCGGGCTTTGAAGTTTCTCAGAGACTCCAAAGCTGAAATCAGCCAACACATCGCCCCTTGTAACCTTGGTAAGCTTTAAATCGCCAAACTCTATATCCGACAGCTGAAGTCCCATAATACCGGGGTTACCCGACATTGTGATATCCACATCCACACTTTTTGAATTAGTGTCAACGATAACGTTTTCAAAAGAAATAACGAAATCCTGAGCATGTACACCAATCAGCAGCATGAACGAAAAAACTAAAGCAAAAAGTAAAAATCGTAATTTTCTATTCATGGTTATTTTCCTTTAACTATTCAACAGTATGTTGCGGAGTTGCATAACGTCTATAAGGTCAGGTCTGCCATTACCGTTAATGTCCGCACCGCTTAAGTTATATTCTTTATCAGGGTTTACGAGAACCTGTCTAAGAAGTCCAAGGTCAATAGCATTTACTGTACCATCGCCGTTTACGTCACCCAGTTCAACCGATTCTTGCTTCTTATCCTTTACGCTGATAACACCGCTGGTAACAGCAACAGGAATACTTACTATGGCACCACTGTCATTGTATCCGACAACACCGTTTTCCATAGTCGTAAGCATGATAGAATAATCGCCCTTATTGGCTTCCGGTTTTACCTTAAATTTCAGTGTGAGCAATATACCCTCAGAATAATCGTTGGATGCACCGTCCCACAAAAGGCCTATTCCGTTTCCGTACTTCTTATGCTGGTTTTTGTGCCACTCGCCCTGGTCAGTGAACGTAAGGTCTGCAAAAGTATCGGCATTATCATTGATTTCCATAAGCTCCAGTCGGCTGTCATAGAACAGTTTAAGGTTCATTGCAGCAATACCGGGGTTGTTTTTGAGGTTGACGTTAACTTCCACATTCTTATCTCTTATACCTTCAACAGAGGAAATCGTAATCTGAGGCATACCACCCTTAGCAACTTCTTTTTCCCACACTGCGTAAAGAGTAACGGAAGCATTTTCATCATACTCATCGCCGGGTGCATATTCTGCCTCGACAGCATCATAAGATGTCGCCCATCCCTTGAAGATATAGTCGTACATTTCGGGGATAGTGTTTGCAAGGACAAGAGGAGTATTCTCAAATTTAGTCTGCTCAACAGGAGCGCCCATACCGCCGTTGGCATCATATGTTACCGTGTACATTGTCTGGCTGTTAAGGAAGCTGTCAAGCTGTTCCTGCGATGTAAAGAATGCTATATAATCAAGATACATCACATCTCCGGACTTTGTGTTTTCCATATTGTTGTAAAAATCAAAACGGAAACCCTTGTATATCTCAGCACCCGGCTTTGTACCGGTAATTTCAGCCGAAACGGTAATCCATTCGTTAGCATCCTCCGGATCAAGATTACATACCTTAAACCAATAATCGCCGTCTACATCGGTGTCAAAATCTGTCAGATTATGCAGGAACAAATCATTAATAAGCTCATTGGTGGGCTTGATTCCGAATGCCATATGTGTATATTTGTCAAGTGGTATGTACATATCGGTGATATACACACTGGGATCATGATGATTTGCTGTTAACTTCATAACGTTCTTGCCGTCAATAGTAACAATTTCATAATCGGCATATCTTTCGATATCTTCGGAACCGAAGTATACGTCGCCCACATAGTGATCTATCATTTCCTGAGAATCAAAGTGGTAAATTATGGGATCTCCGTTGTCATTAGCCAGGAATGCATCTCTCTGCGCTTCATCGGTGAAGAATGCAATGTACTCAAGATACGCAGTATCGCCGGGCTGAGTTTTGTTTGGATCATTGCTTGCGAAGAAATCAAAACGTGTACCGGTGTAGTTCAAAGCAGTCGAAGAAATGTTTTCAAGAGATGCGTTGAGCATGAGCCACTTACCGTCACTCTCTTCATTCCAGTTTCCTATTGTCTGGTATGGTGTGGAAGAGCTTGCAGCTTCAACACCGTCAAACAGATGGAACATCATTGCGCTGTCAGCATCACCCGAGTGGGGTTTCATCTTCGCAAGTACATAGCGATAATCTTCCATTGGAATATTGAACTTATTGAACGTAATACCGCAATCCGCGTTGACCGCAGTCATTTTAAGTGCATCGGTACCGTCATCGGTGGTCGCCAATCCAAAGGACGCGCCAAAACCGCCTGCTACGTATCTGTCGATATTCTCCTGAGTATCAAAGCGGTAAATTACAGGCTCCTTGTATTCAGTTGCAAGGAACTGATCCATTTGTTCTTTATCGGTAAAGAATGCAACATACTCGACGTACATAACGTCACCGTGGTCTGCATTGACATACGGGTCAAATCGGAAACCGGTATAAGAATATGCACCTTCCGGCAATGCTGCCAAATCGTCAGAATATTCATCTCTGTCTATTTTCAAACCAAGCTTGTTATTTAAAACAAGCCATTCTCCCGCATTAGCCTGAGACCAAGTTCCGGCATACTGCCAATAATCGGGAGTTGCCCAGGATTCACCGTCAAACAGGTGGAACATGGAAGATGTTTCTTTCTTTTCCTTCATCGGCTTGACTTTTATCGCTACATGGCTGTACTTGCTGAGAGGAATATCAAAGTGATCGAAATATACATTTGTATCAGCGACCTGTGAGGTAAGCTTCAAAACATTTTGACCATCTATCTCCGCAAGCTCACTTGTTGTATTTCCGGGAATACTTCTTACATGTGTGTTAATTTCTTCCTGCGAATCAAAACGGTATACAATAGGCTCGCTGTAATCAGCTCTCAAAAAGTCATCCATCTGCTTTTCGTCGGTAAAGAACGCAATATAGTCAAGATAGCAGATATCGCCTGCTTCAACCCTTTCATTAGCGTTGTAATAGTCATAACGTATATCGGTAAGATATTCAGGCATCATACAGGTCTCTTCATAAGTCGAAGAACCTGTTGAAGCTTTGGGGTTAATAAGCGCCTTAGTTATGATCCATCTCTTTGCATTCACTGCATTCCAGTATTGCAAGTCCTGCCAATAATGCAAATGGGTGCTAAGACCGCTGCCAGGAATTCTGTTGCTGTCTGCAAAGAATATGGCAAGTGTCTGGTTTTTATCAGCCATAGGCTTGAAACGTGTCACAATATACTTATATTTTGCCATGGGCACATTCAAGTTGCCGATCCATGCAGCAGGATCAATGCCCGTTGCGGTCAACTGTGTAACGGTTTTACCATCTTCAGTGGTGACCAGTTCAAAGATGGTATTCTGACCCTTTAAAATATATGCATCGATATTTTCCTGGGTATTAAAACGGTAAACAATAGGCTCATACTTCACTTCCGACCAAACAGCATAAAGTGTGCCATGTGCCTCGTATGAAACGCCCTGCCCCGGCTCGTATTCAACTGCGCGGTCAGATGCCGAAGCCCATCCCATAAATCTGTATCCATCTCTAACGGGAACGGTAGCGGAAAGCTTTATTGTCTCGCCCACAAAAGCACTCTGAGATTCAGGTGCTCCCTCGCCGCCGTTGGCATCATAAGAAACAGTGTATCTTTCATCGGCAAGTTCACTTGCGAACTGTGCTTCATCAGCAAAGAATGCAATGTAATCAATGTACATCACATCATCAAGCTTAGGATTAATATTGAAGAAATCATAACGCAGACCTGTTATGATATCCTTACCCTCGGTAAGACCAGTCAGTTCTCCACCACGTACCATCCAGGTATCATAGTAATTCGAGAAAAGTGTGCCGCTTAGATTTTTATAAGAACCGTCCACCGCGGGCGAGCCGTCGTACATGTAGAAGATATAAGAACCGGAATTATCATTCTTATTCATTGGCTTAAATCTTACAGCAGCATATTTATAATCCTCAATAGGAACATAGAGTCCTTCAAGCTTCACACCGCAATCCGCCGCCTGAGCGGTAAGCTTAAGATAGGTACCGCCGTCTTCCTCGGCAAGCTCATATTTTTCACTGTTAATCGACTTACCCATTGCCCCGCCGTATGTTACGTAATCGTCAACAGCATCCTGAGTATTGAAGTAGTAGTAAATGGGTTCAACCTTATCAGAAACCGTTATCTCACAGATATCGGAAACTTCCGTACCACCAATAGTTGCGGTTATGTTTGCTTTTCCGGGCGCCACTGCAAGAACAGTTCCGTTATTAACAATAACTGCTTCCTGATTGTCGGACTCCCAGACGATATCGTACGCTCCGTCAAACACAACGGATGCCGAAAGAGCAACACTGTCTCCCGTCACAAGAGAAAGTGCCGGGTAATTAACCGTAACGGAATCGGGGGCTTTTTCCCACACTGCATAAAGTGTGATAAATTTAGAATCTGAATAAACATCACCGATTTTGTAAACGACCTCGCCGTCCCTTTCAGTGGACCAGCCCTTGAAGTCGTAGCCGGCGCGTTTCATAAATGCACCTGCAATAACGGTATTTTCACCGCTGAAAACAGCTGTGCCGGTGGGGATACCGCTATCTGCACCATTTCCGTCATAGGTAACAGTATACATAACGTCACCGACATACTCGTTGTACTGCTGTTCATCAGTAAAGAAGGCAATGTACTCTATGTACATCGTCTGACCCTCGACAAGATTGGAATTGTAGTAATCAAAACGGCATGCAGAGTATACTGATGCATCTTCGTCATCTATATTCAGCTCACCACCCATGATAAACCACTTATCCTGAACATTGTGAATTGTGGGAATACTGTTGTAATAAGCGTCTGTACAGGTGTACTGCGGAAAGTCTTGATTCCTGTCAAACATGTGGAACAAAAGTGAGTGAACCGACTCAGTGGTGGGCATTACCTTAATTGCAAAATACTTATACTCGGGAATATAAATATCAAGGTTCTTGAAATACAAACCGGGATCAAGTGCGGATGCGGTATTACGATTGGAAGTCACTTTCAGGGCATCGGCTCCACCAACCTGTGAAAGTTCATAAACCGAATGCCTGGATCCACCCACATATTTATCAATGCCTTCCTGGGTATTTACGTAATATACCACAGGCTCAAAGTTGTCAACTACTTTCACTTCGCATGCGTTGGAAATTCCGTTTTCATCGGTAACGGTTATAACAGCTTCGCCTGCGGCAACTGCGTTAACAACACCGTCGGTAACCGTAGCAACATCTTCATCAGAAGAATCCCATGTCAGAGACGCTCCTTCTGCCGAAGCCACCGTAAGAGTTTCGCTCTTTCCTGCTTCAAGTCTGAGAACTGTCTTGTTTATATCAAGCTTTTTGCCGTACACAAATTCTTCGCACTGTTCAAGATCGGTGAAGAAAGCTATGTATTCAACATACATAACATCTCCATCATTAGGGCATGCGTTATAAAAATCAAAGCGGCAGCCCGTGTATGAAGACGCGGATGAAGAAATGTTTTTCAGAGGTCTTATGAGAGGAATCCAAGTTTGATTATCTGCAGCTTCCCAACCAAAACTCTGACTATAAGCACTGCTTACACCATACTTATTTTCATTATCAAAAATATGGAGCAATGCCGCCTCATCAACATCATCATCCATAGGCTTTACCATAAGTGCAAAATACTTATAGTCTTCAAGAGGTACGTCAAAATTCAAAAAGTATACGCTGGGATCGGGAAGTATTTCACCGCTTCGCATAGCGGTAAGCTTCAATACATCTTTACCGTCCTGGTAGCCGAGCTCATAATTTGACCACCATCCGGAGGTGACATGATTCTCTATCGCATCAACCGAATCAAAGCGGTAAACGATAGGTTCAGGTGTTGTTTCCTGCATGTCGGAAATATCTTCCGTCGCAAAAATGAACAGTTGAGCATCAAGGCTCAACAGCATTGCTACTGTGAGAAGCAATGCAAGAATTTTCTTCAGTTTCATTTTAAAAACCCTTTCTTTTGTAATTTTTAATTCACTCGGGTATAGGCTCGTCCGTTGTATAACCAGCTCCTTTCGGAAATACGACACAATTTCTTTAAACAAATACATATTCACATAATTGATATTGTATGATACTATACGCATTTGCTTCTTCGCATATTTTAACATATAATTAAATATTTGTCAATACTTTTACACAGATGTTCAGGCATATAACTAACAATTTCTGCACAAGATTTTTTATGCTAATCAAGACCAATAAAAAGTAATTTTTCATTGGTATATTCTGCATATCAATATGTGAGATGAGCCACGCATAAATCTTTAAGCACCCGGTTTGTACAAACCTTTACATTTTTACATGCCTTCCGATTACATAATTGTCATTATGTTTGTATTGACAAATTAAAATTAACGTGATATAATTATATGAATATTTTTATAAAATCGAGGTATTCAAATGTCATTAAAAATTACCAAGATTCCACTAATTCTGAAAAAGATAGCTTTTCTTACAGCAGATGCGCTGTCGGTCGTTATATCTATTTTTCTCAGTATATATGTATATAACGATTTTTCACTCGGCACACTTTCTGCCGCAGACTTTAATAATCTTATTTTAACTGTCCTTTTCTTAATTCCGATAACCATGCTCATGTGTTATTTTTCAAGGCTGTACAACAGCGTATGGACATTTGCGGGAATTTTTGAATTGTTCGGTGCGGTAATTGCATCTGTTTTTTCTACAATCGGATTTGTTGTTTTATCACAGCTCATAATAATGTTAAACAGTGCGCATCATAAAAGCGTTATTTATGTTGCATCATACATTCTGTATTTCTTTTTCTTCACGGTTTTACTTGTTTTTTCAAGGTTTTCATACCGTTTCCTCAGGGTATTTTCCAACAAAAAAGCAAATATGGATTTGAAAGATTCTATAAATGTAATGCTTATCGGTGCAGGTGCCGCAGGACTTTCTATTCTGAGGGATATAAGCAACTCGGGTGAAAACAGTTTTAAAATCTGCTGTATAATTGATGACAATGAAGCAAAATGGGGAAAATACCTTTACGGCAGTAAAATTGTAGGCGGCAGAAACAGTATAAAGGAATATGCAGAAAAATTTAAAATTGATGAAATATTTATCGCCATTCCCTCTGCTTCGCCGGAAGAGATTTCAAAAATTGTAGATATTTGTCACAATACAAAGTGCAAGCTCAAAACTCTTCCCGGAATTCATCAGCTCCTCGACGGAACAGTAAGCGTTCAAAAAATGCGTGAAGTAAGCATAGAGGATCTTCTCGGACGTACACCGGTAAAAGCAAATCTGGAATCCATTATGTCTTATGTCAGCGGCAAGGTAGTTATGGTCACAGGTGGCGGCGGTTCCATAGGAAGCGAGCTTTGCAGACAGATTGCAAATTATTCACCGAAAAAGCTCATTATAGTTGATATTTACGAAAACAATGCTTACGATATACAGCAAGAGCTAATAACAACTTATCCCACGCTTGATTTTGAAGTTCTTATTGCTTCGGTGCGTAACACCGAAAGAATGCGTTCTATTTTCAAAAAGTACCGTCCTCAGATAGTTTATCATGCGGCAGCGCACAAGCATGTTCCGCTTATGGAGCACAGCCCCAACGAAGCTGTTAAAAACAATGTTTTCGGCACTTTACGTACCGTAAGAGCTGCTGACGAGTTTGGCACAGAGCGCTTTGTTCTCATTTCCACCGACAAAGCGGTGAATCCAACTAATGTTATGGGTGCCACCAAGCGTATATGCGAAATGATTATCCAGACCTACAATAACCGTTCCAAAACGGAATTTGTGGCAGTACGTTTCGGAAATGTTTTGGGAAGCAACGGAAGCGTTATCCCTCTTTTCAAAAAGCAGATAGCCCAAGGCGGTCCGGTGAAAGTGACCCATCCGGATATCATACGCTACTTCATGACCATTCCCGAAGCTGTTTCTCTTGTCTTACAGGCGGGCGCTAACGCCAAGGGAGGAGAAATATTCGTTTTGGATATGGGCAAACCCGTAAAAATCCTTGACCTTGCCACAAATCTTATACGTCTTTCGGGCTATACACCCGGCAAGGATATAAAGATAGAATTTACCGGGCTGAGACCGGGCGAAAAGCTTTACGAGGAGCTTCTCATGAACGAGGAAGGTCTGAAAAGCACCGAAAACGAGCTTATACATATCGGGAAACCAATTGAATTTGACGAGAAAATATTTTTGGATAAGCTGGAGATGCTGTACAGTGCCGCATATGATGAAACGGACGACATCAAACCTCTTATACGCAGTATTGTCGATACGTATCATGATCCCGATGAAATAAACAAAAAAGTTGCTGCGAGCGCTGAATAAGGTGATTTTTATGAAAAAAATTGTTTTTGTATTATTGATTCTTTTGTTTGTTACACTTTTATTTTCCTGTAATAATGTTTCCACGGATCAGAATGAACAAATTGCAAGTTCTGACCAAAGCGAACCGGAAGAAACAATGCTTGAATCAAAATTTGCCGATTATCTGGCAACTGTTGTTCCTGCCAAAACAGTAAGTGAAGCGACATATTACATGGAAAAGGCTATAACCGTAAACGGTGTTACAACCTCTGTCATCACCGCCGTAAAAAACGGGAAGCTGCTTACCATCAGCGATACAGCGGGTGTCAAAACCGTTTCAATAGTTGCCCGCGACACTCTTACATCGGTTGACGTAGTAAACAAAACATACACCGTGGCTTCTATCGACTCTGCCACCTATGAGGAACTTACAAAAAATGTTGAGTGTATGAAAAAGTATGCATCGATTGAATTCACCCCTTCTGCATACACTGTCGTGGACAAAGACCAGTATGCGGAAATAGCTGTTTTTGATGAAGTGCCTCATATATACATTTTCAATGATGAATTTGTTCCGAAGTATATTGTTTATGCACAGGCTGACGGCGCATTGGTCACTGAGGAATTCATCACATTCAAAGCGGAGTTTGATGACAACATTTTTGTACTTCCTTCTGATTATACTCAGCTGTAAATCAAGTATACGTAAATAATTATTTATTTAAAAGCCCCAAGGTTTTCTTTGGGGCTCTTATTACGATACGATGGGTAGTAAACTTATTTTTGGGGTAACATATGAACAACAAATATTATGCCTGGAGAAATATACCCGAACGAGATGAGTATGCATCGGACAATGCAATACTCATGATAAATGCTTCCGGATACGCCCAATACGAAACCACCTTCAGCATGGAGCGAACCCGCACCGATTACTATATAATGTATCTGACCGAGGGTGAATTCTGTGTTGAATTCAATGGTGAAATGATAAGCGCAGGTGCAGGAGATCTGGTTTTTTTCCGACCTGATGAAAAGCAAAAATACTATAAAACGAACACAGAACGCTTCAAATATTACTGGATTCATTTTACAGGTTATGCCGCGGATGATATGCTTAAAATATGCCAATTTGAAAAGAGCGGAGTTTACCGCATAGGTTTGAGCGACAATATCATTCAACACTTCAAAAAGCACTTTTCAGAGTTTTATGCCAAGCCGATCGAGGGCACATACATGGAAATTTCAGCCGCAGCAAACGTCATGGAGCTTTTTTCTCTCATGAGAAAAACGCTGGAAAACAACTCTGTAAAGCCAGGGAGCGCAGAACAAAAAATATATTCGTCCGCGCGGTATATAAATGAGAATTACACCTCTCCCCTTTGCGTTGAAGAACTGGCACGCCGCGAGGGGCTTTGCAGTGGTTATTACAGCAAAATGTTTACAAGATACTTCGGAGTTTCTCCCCAGAATTACATAATACGCATACGGATTCAGAATGCTTGCATGATGCTGCAGCAAAGTGACATGAGCATAACCGAGATTGCGCAATCAGTCGGATACGAGGATTCATTGTATTTCAGCCGTATTTTCCGAAAAAATCTCGGAATGTCTCCCATGAACTACCGTATGCTGTACAGGAGGAACAGCAATGAATAAACTAGCCGCTTTAAGCGCTTTTCTTGTTCTCATGGAGTGTTTGTTCTGGGGGCTTGGAAATGTACTGATCAACGTAACTCTGCAAACCATGCCTACCATTTTATGCTTGGGTATTCGCTCCGCGATAGCCACCTTTTTGTTTTTCTGTGTTTTCAGGACACGTATCAAACAAACCGTCAAAAAATCACACATTCTGCCCTGTATTGCAATCGGAGCGGTTTCCACCGCGTCATTTCTGACAGCGATGCTGGCGCTTAAATATTCCACTGCGACAACGGCGGGATTTCTTATTTCTCTTTCGGTAGTGTTCACACCGTTTTTCGCATTTTTTATACTGCGTACCAAAATCGATGTTATAATACTTATCCCCATAGCCGTAATAATAATCGGACTGTACTATCTGTGTGGCGGAAATATCGATTTCACTTTCGGCTTTGGTGAAACGATCGGTGTTATATGCTCTGCATTTTACGGATTGCTTCTCACTCTTTCAAAAAAATATCTTGAAGGTATAGATACCACCGTAGTTTCTGTTTTCCAAACGGGTTTTGCCGCAGTTTCATGTCTTATTCTCGGCTTTCTGCTTGAGGACTACACACTGTTGATGAACCTGCCTGTTTTTAACTGGCTGTCTGTTATTTTCCTTGCTGTATTTGCAAGCTTTGCGGCATTTCTGTTTCAGAATTTTGCACTGAAAAACCTTTCGTCCGTGTATGTTTCCATGCTTTTTTGCACTGAAAGCGTATTCAGTGCGTTATTCGCTTTTATCATAATCGGAGAAAGGCTGACTATTGCCGAAGCAATAGGTGCATTTACGGTATTGCTGGGTATAATCACAGCCTCAGTAATGAGCGAAAGAAAAAAGGAATTTAAGCAATAATCTTGTATATTTAAGTTGTATATTCAAGACGGTAAAAAGTCTTGACAAAACCTGTTATTTATGGTATAATTTTGGCGTATATTCAAATATAACGATATTACTTTTCAGGAAGGTGCAAAAATGGCTAAAGACGAAAAAAGACTCGTCGAAGATATAACTCCCATGGAGGAAGATTTTGCTTCGTGGTATACAGACGTAGTTAAGAAAACAGATTTAATAGATTATTCCAGTGTTAAGGGTTGTATGATTATTCGCCCTTACGGTTATGCGATTTGGGAAAACATTCAGAAGACTCTTGACGGTATGTTCAAGGCAACAGGACATCAGAATGTTATGATGCCTATGTTTATACCGGAATCTCTTCTCAACAAGGAAAAGGATCATGTTGCGGGCTTTGCTCCCGAGGTTGCATGGGTCACTCATGGCGGCAGCGAGAAGCTTGCCGAGCGTCTGTGCGTGCGTCCCACCTCAGAAACCTTATTCTGTGAGCACTACGCAAATATAATCCGCTCATACCGTGATCTTCCCAAGCTCTACAACCAGTGGTGTTCGGTTGTACGCTGGGAAAAAACCACACGTCCCTTCTTACGAAGCCGCGAATTTTTATGGCAGGAAGGTCATACTATGCATGCCACTGCCGAAGAAGCAATGGAAGAGACACTTCGTATGCTTAACGTTTACGCAGAATTCTGCGAAAAATATCTTGCAATACCTGTTGTAAAGGGCAGAAAGACCGATAAAGAAAAATTTGCCGGCGCGGAAGCCACCTTTACCATAGAAGCACTTATGCATGACGGTAAGGCACTTCAGGCCGGTACGAGCCACAATTTTGGCGACGGATTTGCAAAGGCATTCGATATTACTTATCTGGATAAAGATAACAAACTCAAATACTGCCACCAGACTTCATGGGGAGTTTCTACACGTATGATTGGCGGTATAATAATGACTCACGGTGATAACAGCGGTCTTGTTCTCCCACCTGCCATCGCTCCCACTCAGGTAATGGTAATACCCATAGCTCAACACAAAGAAGGCGTTATCGACAAAGCAACCGAAATATACGAAAGACTGAAAAAGATTGTAATATGCGATATAGATATAACCGATCAAAGTCCCGGCTGGAAATTCGCCGAGTACGAAATGCGCGGTGTTCCGCTTCGTCTTGAAATCGGTCCACGTGATATTGAAAATAACGCTTGTGTTTTGGCACGCCGTGACAACGGTGAAAAATCTACCGTAAGTCTGGATGAACTGGAAACCATAATTCCTCAGATGCTTGAAAATATTACCAAATCCATGTACGAAAAAGCACTTGCACGCCGTGAAAAGATGACTTATGATGCCCAAACCATGGATGAGCTTAAAGAAGTTGCCGCAACAAAGCCCGGATTTATACGCGCTATGTGGTGCGGTGATGAAGCATGCGAGCTTAAGCTTAAGGAAGATTGTGACGTTTCTTCCAGATGCATGCCGCTTGACCAACAGGGTCACGAAGGTAAGTGCGTTTGTTGCGGTAAACCTGCTACAAAGCTTGTTTATTGGGGCAAAGCTTATTAATAGCCATTAATTCGATTTGTGAGGTGAAGCTGTTGTCTAAAACTGTTTTTTGCGTTGAAGACGATACGAATATACTTGAAATGACCACATATGCCCTCAAAACAAGCGGTTTTGATGCCTTCGGCTTCTCCGATGCATGTTCCTTTAAAAAACAGCTTGAGAAGTCTGTACCGAACCTTATACTCATGGATATAATGCTTCCGGACGGTAATGGGCTTAAGCTGTTGGAGGAGCTTAAAAACGGACAAGCTCCTCTTTGCGATATTCCAATCATTATGCTCACAGCAAAAACAAGTGAACTGGATAAGGTTAAGGGGTTGGACTTGGGTGCTGATGACTACATAACAAAGCCCTTTGGGATTTTAGAGTTGATTTCACGCGTAAAAGCCGTCCTTCGCCGTGTCTCCACATCTGCTGAAGTCTCCAGGAATGTTACCCCCAATACAATCTGTGCAGGCGGTATTGAGCTTAATTTACTTGGACGAACCGTCACTTACAACGGTCAGGATATCCCGTTAACTTTTAAAGAATTTGAACTGCTGCACTATTTACTTCGCAACCGCGGTAAAGCACTCACACGTGAAGAGATTATGAACGATGTATGGAGCTTTGACTATGAAGGCGAGAGCCGAACCGTCGACATGCACATTAAATCTCTCCGTCAAAAGTTGGATGAAGGCGGTTCAACCATTCTCACCGTTCGCGGTGTTGGGTATAAAATACAATGAAGAAGAGTTTATTTTTCGGTTTTATTTTGTGCGGAATCTTATGCGGAATATCAGGCATTTTGTTTTTGTGCCATTTTATACCGAGTGTGCCCTTTACAGGTGCATTCGGTGTTTTTTGCGCCTGTATTCTTATATCCGCAGTATGTGCTGTGTTTTTTTCAAAATTTGCTACTGAGAATATCAAAAAAACAGTTAATTATTTTTCTCAAGACAACTACGAAAATGCAACAGATTTCAACTGTGACGAAGAATTTAAACCTTTTTTCAACTTACTTTCAAAGCAGAACAAGCTTATAAATGAACATATTTTTAAGCTTAAAACGGAACGCAATACAATAAAGGCAATAACCGATAATATGCGTGAAGGTTTTATACTGTTCAATTCTTCGCTCGAAATTCTGACTTTCAACAAAAGCGCGGTTGTTTTCCTCAATTCTCAGAATGTAGTTTTTGATACTGATCGCCTTATTACTTTAAATGACAACAGCCCTCTTTATAAATCCGCAAAGCAAGCTTTGGATGGCACCTGCGATTATTTCACTACCGAGGTTGCCTCAAAGGTGTTTCAGATTTACGCTAATCCGGTGATCGATGAAAACAAAAAAGTTTTTGGTGTTGTTGTGTTATGTGTTGATATAACTCAAAATAGCAATATTGAAAATGCAAAACGCGATTTCACCGTCAACGTTTCGCACGAATTGAAAACTCCCCTCACCTCCATTTCCGGTTATGCCGAAATGCTTGCCAACGGAATGGTGGAAAACCGAGAGGATATTATTAAGTTTTCCGGTATCATCTACAAAGAAACAGCGCGTCTGATAAAGCTCACATCTGACATTGTGCGCCTCTCTGAAATTGAAAGTAACTTACTACCCGACAACGATGAGAAAATCGAATTGTACTCATTGTTCGAAAGTACTATGGAAACTCTCACACTTACCGCAGACAAATACAAGGTTTCTCTTATTAATATGCTTTTCTCTCCGCTTTACATAACCGCAAACCGAAGCCTTATAGAAGAGCTTGTTTTTAATCTGTGCGAGAATGCCATCAAGTACAACAAGCCGGGTGGAAGTGTTACACTTTCAGCTGTAAAAAGCGCGGATTTTGTGGAAATAACGGTGTCCGATACCGGAATAGGGATACCCGAGGATCAACTTGAAAATATCTTTAACAGATTCTGGCGTGTTGATAAAAGCCGTTCCAAAAGCACCGGCGGAACCGGATTGGGGCTTTCTATCGTTAAACAGATAGCTGAATACTATTCGGGAACTGTGGATGCCAAGAGCCAATTAGGAAAGGGCACTGCCATAACCGTTAAATTATACCCTGATATTGAGCACTGATATATTAAAAAAATCCCAAAACCGATAATAATCGGTTTTGGGATTCTATTTTGTAAATTCACTGCTCCCCAGACTAACCTCACCTGAAGAAAGTGTGATATACTCTTCTCCACATTGCACTATAAGATTTCCATATTGGTTTATATCATGCGCAATACCGAAGTATTGCATATCGTTCAGTGTAAAACTAATTTGCTTGCCTAAAAGAAACATTTTGGAACGATATTTTTCCAAAACGGAATCACGGGAGTACGTGTCCAAAATATCAAAAATCTTTACTATAACAGCAGCTGCAAGGTCATTAATATCACCGTTGATACATTTCACATGACCTGCAATATTTTTTAAATCAACAGGAAACTCTTTTTCTCCGACATTTATGCCGATACCTGCGATGTAGTGTCTTACCCTTGACTCTTTCTGATTAAAAACAGCCTCGCAGAGTATACCGCATACTTTCCTTTCGGAGACAAAAATATCGTTTACCCATTTGATGCCTGTTTTGGCGTTGCAGACGTCATCAATTGCCTCAGATACCGCCACGGATACATAAACAGTCAATAGCTGTATATCATCGCTTTTAAGGCCATCCGCGTTAAAAACAACTGTCATATAAAGACCGCCGTCAGGCGAATAGAACTGTTTACCTTGTCTGCCGCGTCCTGCGGTCTGATTCTCAGCTATTATCACGCTTCTGTCTGCTATACCATGAAAACATTTTTTTTTAGCATATGTGTTTGTAGAATCGACAGTGGTGAGTACGGTGACTTCACCGCACTCACCTATTTTATTCTTTATTTTTTTTGAATCAAATTTGATAAAATCAGCCCCAAAACTATTTAACCTTAAATTCAACGACATTTCCGCGCCCTGCAACACCAACAAGTGCACCATTTTCATATCGGAAGCCGTCTGGAATTTCGACCACATTGTTCTGATACATAGGCACAACAATTTCGCCGTCCTGCCAGGTGTAGATGTAGCCTGTATTATCTTCAGAAATAACCATTGCTGTATGACCGTCAATAGCCGAACCGATTACGTCATCGCTGTTTCGCTTTTTCAAAAGCCAGTTATCCGGTGACACAAAAACAGGTATTCCGTACTGTTTTTTATTGCAAAGCTGAAGAAGCTTTGCAAGTCCCGCCATGTCGTCATCGCTGAGACCTATCCCGTCATGGAATTTATTTATATAATAAAGCGAAGGAGTTGAATAAATAACTGCGCTGATATATGTAGCAGGAACCCAATCCGTAAGCATTATAGCCCCGTCTGAATCAACCAGCATATCAGGACACGCCATAGTCGATACGCGTGCACGAAGCTCACGTTCTTCATACACCTTCTGAATGTCGTGGAGACGGTTCATATGGCAATATTTCTGTATTCTGGGATCACAAGTACTTCCGTTGAGCAACACATCAGGTTTAACCTTTTTAGCTTCACGGTTGAATATTTCATAAAATCGAAAAACTTCTCTTGCGCCAATACCGTTATCAGGATTCAGATAAGGAGTTTGCTTTTGCTGCGGATTGCTTATTTGCATAAGGAAATCAAGTTTAAGACCATCACAATCCAATTCACCTTCTCCGTTACCAAAAAGCTGGTGTGCCACATCAGAAAGGTAATCTGAAATGTTGTCAGCGGTAAAATCAATATGGAATACTGTTTCTTCTTCGATTATCGGCGAAATATAGCGATCCTTTGTAATTACACCGTGCTTTTGCGAAAGGGTCTCGAATCCGTTTGCTGTATTATCGACATAGGGTGCCTGCCACAGCATCACCTTATGACCGTGCGCATGACATTTATCAATAAACTTTCTGAGATTTGGGAATCGTACTGAATTTGGAATGCCCTCCGAACTATATTTATGCTGCCAAAAAGCATCTATAATTATGGTAAATTCACTGAACCCGAGTTTGTTTTCAGCTCGTTCCAGCCACATTTCCATCCATTCTTCCGTAAATGCATCGCAACCCCAATCAGTGTCATCATACCAGTTATATTGGAGCTCCATCATCTGATCGCCGTAAGTAACGATAAAAGGATTCTTCCACCACTTGGGGAACGATGTGACATCCGAGTCATCGACGGATATAATTCCCTTTTCGATAAGCTTATTACGATAAAGTGTTATACTTTCCCATTCTTCATCGTGAAACGCCAGCATAAGACGGGGAGCTTTATATGTCTCACCTTTTTTTGTAACTATGTGACCGTTTGGTATTTCAGCAAGAATACCAAGATCCGACGTAAGATTATATTTTACGGAATTAGGAACGTCTAAAAGCCCAAAGCAAACGTATCCATTTCGGTTACCAACAGAAAAATGAAGCGGTGGCGGAGAAAAATATCCGTCATTAAGTGAAGCATCAGGAAAATTGCGGTAAAAGCCGCGGTTTACACCATTCATATTGCGTGGTTGGGGATTGAAATAGTTGATACAATCCACCATGTAAATTCCCTTTTTGCCGCGCCTGAAGTATTCACACTGTATAACGGCAATATCCGCAGTATTTTTTGCCTCAAAAGAAACCTCGATATCTGTATCATTGAGCAAAAAACTAAGTTTAAATTCCGAAATCTCTTCGGAAATATTTTTTGATATAAAGCTTACAGTATCATCCTCGGCAAAAACTTCGGGAGAAATCATGTAATACTCTTTATTATTATAATTCAGCACTGCACTGGTCGGAAAAGTAAAATAACGTCCGCCGTTTGAATTGTACAATGCTACTATATCATTATCGTATTCAAATATATATTTGCTCTTAACAATTCTCATGTTATCCTCCAGCATTATCCCCGCTTGCACACAGCTTTTGTCACAGGTATGTAGACAAGTGCTGTAACAGCAGAATTAATACATTGTTTGAGTAAATTAAAGGGTATTATTGCAGGTAAAAGCATTGATTTAACCATATCAACGGGTGTTCCCATAAAATAAGGTGTGATTATAAGGTTAGCCGGGATCATCACTGCAGTTGTTATAATTACACCAGCAACCAAAGAATAAGTCATTGAAAACAAATTTTTCTTCGATAAATGGTATATTATACCGGACGTCAAAACAAAAGCGCCGGTAGAAATGATATGCATAAGAATGCCATATAGACCCGAAGAACTGCTGACGGTAATCCCTTGTATAATTGAAACAACAATCGTTATAATCAGGCCGGAAGCAGGACCATAAAGAAATGTTACAATATATATAGGAATATCAGCCGGGTCATATTCAAGAAAAGCGGCAGTAGGAATAAGTGGGAAATGCAGCAGCATAACCAGCACTACACTTAATGCAGTCAAAACACCTAAAACAGTTATATTTTTAGTATTGATTTTTTTCATAATATCTTCCTTTCAAGCGGAAGAAGCAAAAAAAGCACCCTCTTCGGGTGCAAATGCATCTTCTCTCATCCGGACTTTACCGTCGGCTCTGGAATTTCACCAAATCAGCTTACGCTCGCGGGCTTTACCGCCGGTGGGGAATTTCACCCACCCCCGAATTAAATTGTGAATAAAATTAAGTTAGGGGCGGAAAAACCGCCCCTAATATGAGAAATTAGTTGTTAATAGCAGTAACAACGCCGGAACCTACGGTTCTACCACCTTCACGGATGGAGAAGCGGAGACCCTGTTCGATAGCGATAGGAGTGATGAGCTCAACGTTCATATCAACGTTGTCGCCGGGGTTGCACATTTCAACGCCATCGGGAAGAGTGATAACACCGGTAACGTCGGTAGTTCTGAAGTAGAACTGAGGACGATAGTTGTTGAAGAAGGGCTTATGACGTCCACCCTCTTTTTCGGTAAGAACGTAAACCTGACCAACAAACTTGGTGTGAGGAACGATTGTGCCGGGCTTAGCAAGAACCTGACCACGCTCGATATCGGTCTTCTGGATACCACGGAGCAGACAACCAACGTTGTCACCTGCTTCAGCGTAGTCGAGAAGCTTCTTGAACATTTCGATACCGGTAATAACGGTCTTCTTGGTTTCGGTAGCAAGACCAACGATTTCAGCTTCATCGTTCATCTTAATCTGACCTCTCTCAACTCTACCGGTAGCAACAGTACCACGACCGGTGATGGAGAAGATATCCTCGACAGGCATAAGGAAGGGCTGGTCAGCCTTTCTGTCGGGAGTAGGAATATATTCGTCAACTGCCTTCATGAGTTCAAGGATAGGAGCAAACTCAGGAGCGTTGATGTCGTTGCTTGTGCTTTCAAGAGCATCACGAGCAGAACCGCGGATGATAGGAGTGTTATCGCCGTCGAATTCGTACTTGCTGAGCAAGTCACGGATTTCCATTTCAACGAGTTCGAGAAGTTCGTCGTCGTCAACCATATCGCACTTGTTCATAAATACAACGATGGAAGGAACGCCAACCTGACGAGCGAGAAGGATGTGCTCACGGGTCTGCTGCATGGGACCATCGGTAGCTGCAACAACGAGGATAGCACCGTCCATCTGAGCTGCACCGGTAATCATGTTCTTGATGTAGTCAGCATGGCCGGGGCAGTCAACGTGAGCATAGTGTCTCTTTTCAGACTCGTACTCAACGTGACGGGTGTTAATGGTGATACCACGTGCCTTTTCTTCGGGCGCGTTGTCGATCTGGTCGTATGCAAGAGCAACGTTCTTATCACTCTGAAGACCCATAGTTCTGGTGATAGCTGCAGTAAGAGTGGTCTTACCATGGTCAACGTGACCAATGGTACCAATGTTAACATGGGGTTTTGTACGGTCAAATTTTTCTTTTGCCATTGTTAATATCCTCCTTAAGGAAACGATTTTTTAAATATTTTAATTTTAAATTACAAATATTAGATTAATAATAACATATCTATTAGTCTAACACAAGTATAGATTTTTAAGTTTCTGTAAATTTTACGCTTTAGCTCTACCGGAAACGATCTGTTCCTGAACGCTCTTGGGAACTTCTGCATAATGGCTGGGTTCCATAGAGTAAGAGCCACGACCCTGGGTCTTGGAACGCATATCGGTTGCATAACCGAACATTTCAGCAAGCGGTACAAATGCATTGATCTGCTGTCCGCCGCCTACCTGCTCCATACCCTGAATCTGTCCGCGGCGGGAATTAAGGTCACCGATAACGTCGCCCATGTACTCATCGGGTACAACAACGACAACCTTCATAATAGGCTCGGTAAGAACGGGGTCAGCCTTTCTCATACCTTCCTTAAAGCCCATAGAAGCGGCAATCTTAAATGCCATTTCGGAAGAGTCGACTTCGTGGTAGCTACCGTCATTAAGAGTAACCTTAACGTCAACAACGTTGTAGCCTGCAAGTACACCGGACTGCATAGCGCCCTGTACACCGGCATCGACTGCGGGGATATATTCCTTAGGAATGTTACCACCAACAACTTTATTGATGAATTCGTAACCCTTACCGGCTTCATTAGGTTCAATGGTCATCTTAACGTGACCGTACTGACCCTTACCACCGGACTGACGAGCGTACTTGTGGTCAACATCAACGCTCTTGCGGATAGTTTCTTTGTAGGAAACCTGAGGCTTACCTACGTTTGCTTCTACCTTAAATTCGCGAAGCAGACGGTCTACGATGATTTCGAGGTGCAACTCACCCATACCGGCGATAATGGTCTGACCGGTTTCTTCATCGGTGTAGGTCTTAAAGGTGGGGTCTTCTTCAGCCAGCTTAGAAAGTGCAATACCCATCTTTTCCTGACCTGCCTTGGTCTTGGGCTCTATAGCTACACGGATAACAGGATCCGGGAATTCCATAGACTCAAGTATAACAGGATGTGCTTCATCGCAGAGAGTATCACCGGTAGTGGTATTCTTGATACCAACGACCGCAGCAATATCACCTGCGCAAATTTCTTCAACATCCTCACGGTGATTAGCATGCATAAGCACGATACGACCGAGACGCTCTCTGCCATCCTTATTTGCGTTGTAAACGGTAGAACCTGCCTGGATCTTACCGGAATAAACTCTTACAAAGCAGAGCTTACCAACAAAGGGGTCGGTAGCGATTTTGAATGCGAGTGCAGAGAAAGGTGCATCATCATCAGTTGCTCTCTCTTCTTCCTCGCCAGTTTTCTGGTTAACACCCTTGATATTAGGAATATCAAGAGGAGAAGGCATATACTCAACGATATCGTCGAGAAGCATCTGTACACCCTTGTTTTTATAAGAAGTACCGCAGGTAACAGGAACTACTTTATTAGCAATGGTAGCAACACGGATAGCAGCCTTAATTTCGGGAATGGTAATTTCTTCACCGCCGAGATATTTTTCAAAGAGAGCCTCGTCGGTTTCGGCAAGACTTTCAAGCATAGCGGTGTGGTATTCTTCAGCCTTATCCTTCATATCTGCAGGAATTTCGGTCTCAAGAATGTCGGTACCAAGGTCATTCTGATAGATATAAGCCTTCATATTTACAAGGTCAATTATACCTTTGAAATTTTCTTCGGCGCCGATAGGAAGCTGAATCGGTACAGCGTTGGCTTTGAGTCTGTCTTTAATCATCGAAACAACGCGGTAGAAATTAGCACCCATAATATCCATCTTGTTAACATAGCACATACGGGGTACGCCGTATTTATCTGCCTGACGCCATACGGTCTCGGACTGAGGTTCAACGCCGCCCTTTGCACAGAAAACGGTTACGGAACCGTCAAGTACACGAAGCGAACGTTCAACTTCAACAGTAAAGTCAACGTGACCGGGGGTGTCAATAATGTTTACACGATGGTTTTTCCAGAAACAGGTAGTTGCAGCAGAAGTAATGGTAATACCTCTCTCCTGCTCCTGTTCCATCCAGTCCATGGTAGCCGCACCTTCGTGGGTCTCACCAAGTCTGTGGGTTTTACCTGTATAGAAAAGGATTCTTTCGGTTGTTGTCGTTTTACCAGCATCAATATGCGCCATTATACCGATATTTCTAACTCTTTCAAGCGGGTATTCTCTGGGCATTAATGTGTTCTCCTCTCAAGCGATAAACAAACGTTTATCATTAATTTTACCATCTGTAATGAGCGAAAGCCTTGTTAGCTTCAGCCATCTTGTGTGTGTCTTCTCTCTTTTTAACGGAAGCACCGAGATTGTTGATTGCATCCAGTACTTCACCAGCAAGACGCTCAGCCATTCTCTTTTCTCCGCGAGCTCTTGAATAAGTGATGAGCCAACGAAGACCGAGGGTCTGACGTCTCTCGGGGCGTACTTCCATAGGAACCTGGTAAGTGGAACCACCGAAACGACGAGCCTTAACCTCTAACACAGGCATGATGTTTTCGAGTGCTTTCTGGAAAACCTCAAGGGGATTTTCACCTGTTTTTTCCTTGATAATATCAAAAGCATCATATACTATTGTCTGTGCAACACCTTTTTTACCGTCCAGCATTATATTGTTGATAAGTTTGGTAACTACCTTAGAATTATAAAGCGGATCCGGCAATACGTCTCTTTTTGAAATTTGACCTCTTCTTGGCACTGAACTTCCCTCCTTCATAAAATAATGAAATCACGGGTACTCGGGCATTTTGCCCGTAAGCGCTCTGTCAAACTTTATCTATATAAATATTATATTATAAAGCTGCAAAGCATTAATTTTCCGCGATTATGCCACAAGGTTTAATCTTACTTCTTTGCGCCGTACTTGGAACGGGACTGCTTACGATTAGCAACGCCCTGAGTATCGAGAATACCACGGATAATGTGATAACGTACACCAGGGAGGTCCTTAACTCTTCCGCCTCTGATCATTACAACAGAGTGCTCCTGAAGGTTGTGACCGATACCGGGGATATAGGAAATAACTTCCGCACCGTTTGTAAGTCTTACACGTGCAACTTTACGCAGAGCCGAGTTAGGTTTCTTGGGAGTTTTGGTGTAAACTCTTGTGCAAACGCCTCTCTTCTGAGGGCTGGACAAATCGGTTTCTGTCTTCTTGAGTGTGTTAAGACCTACCTGAAGAGCCGGAGACTTGGACTTGTAAGTAACTTTCTCACGGCCATGTCTTACTAATTGGTTAAAGGTTGGCATACCGCACCTCCTTATAAAATAATATTTATATAGACAGCGGAAAAAAGATAAACCGCTTTCTATCTGATTTTAGATACGGCATAAACTGCACAATTTACATCTATACCGCAAACTTTGCCAAGCGCCGCCATGTTTTTGGTTTCATCGACCTTAACACCGCCGACCCGGCACATTGCCTTGATTTCTTCACGAATATGACCATCTGCATCTGATGCCACATATACAATTTCGGCAAAACCTGCTTTAATAAGCTTCTTGGCCTGATTAAGGCCGACAGCCTTTCCGTCGCGAAGTTTAAGTTTCAAAGCTGATAAATCTGAAGCACTCACTTACACATATATCCTTTCCGAACATTAAAGCGTGCAATCATACTTAAATATTATACATTAAAAGATGTTTTTTGTCAATAGATATAACAATCACACAAAAAAATCTGCGTTTTGCACAAAAGTTTCTTTTCTTAATGTGCATTATTTATATTTTTACCCAAATATATGAATTTAAAACATATCAAAACGGCATATACGCGATGCGTATATGCCGTTATATGATTAATAGCTGAATTCTGTCTGTACCTGCTGATTTTCAACTTCGATATCACGGTATACCTGCATACCCGTACCTGCGGGAATAAGTTTACCGATAATAACGTTTTCTTTCAAACCGAGCAGCGGGTCAACCTTACCCTTGATTGCAGCTTCCGTAAGAACCTTGGTGGTTTCCTGGAATGAGGCCGCTGAAAGGAAGGATTCGGTAGACAGCGAAGCTTTGGTAATACCCAGCAAAACGTGAGAATACTTAGCCGTTCTCAAGTCGCGCTGTCCTTCCTCGATGAGCGCTTCTATTTTGCGATTTTCTTCTCTGATATCAATTATATCAACAAGCGAGCCGAGAAGCAGATTTGTATCTCCCGGATCATCCACGCGGACCTTACGTGTCATCTGACGCGCAATTACTTCGATATGCTTGTCATTAATGTCAACACCCTGAGTGCTGTAAACACGTTGCACTTCTTTGATGATATAGTTGTAAACCGCTTCGAGACCCTCAGTTTTGAGGATATCTGCAGGAGCGACAACACCGTCGGTGATAAGCTGACCTCTTGTAACCGTCTGACCGTTTTCAACGGTAAGCTTTACATTGCCAGGAATAGCATGAGGTCTTTCTTCACCGTTTTCGAGCGATTTTATGGTAATCTTCTTTACAGTCTTGCCTGCATCCTTATTGTCAATCTGAACAATACCGGTGCAATCAGCAACAACAGCAGTTTTCTTGGGACGTCTTGCTTCAAAGAGTTCTTCAACACGGGGAAGACCCTGGGTAATATCCTTACCTGCGACACCACCGGTATGGAAGGTTCTCATTGTAAGCTGTGTACCCGGCTCACCAATGGACTGTGCGGCTATAATACCGACAGCTTCACCGATATTAACCGGCTTTGTGGAAGCAAGGTCGCTACCGTAGCAGTGTACGCAGACACCGTGCTTGCACTGACAACCCAGAATAGAGCGTACATGAACCTCTTTAATACCTGCTTTAATGATGCGGTCAACCTGTGCCTCATCCAGCATAACGTTGTCTTCTGCGATAACCTCGCCTGTCTTGGGATCATATATCTCGCCGATAGTGTAACGGCCGAGCAGACGATCTGCCAACGGTTCGATAAGCTCGTCCTCGTCACGAATTTCGGAAATTATGAGACCTTCGCGTGAACCACAGTCGATTTCTCTGATAATAACCTCCTGTGAAACGTCAACAAGTCGACGTGTAAGGTAACCGGAGTCCGCTGTACGAAGAGCGGTATCAGCAAGACCTTTACGTGAACCTCTTGCTGCAACGAAATACTCCAATATATCCAAGCCTTCACGGAAGTTTGCCTTAATAGGAAGCTCCAGTGTCTTACCGGTAGCGGTACTCATAAGTCCGCGCATACCGGCAAGCTGACGAATCTGCTTGATAGAACCACGGGCACCGGATACAGCCATCATGTTTATAGGATTAAACTTGTCAAGGTTCTTCTGAAGTGCAGCGGTTACATCGTTGGTACACTTATCCCACACTTCAATAACACGTCTGTAACGCTCATCATCCGAATAAAGACCGCGCTGGAATTTCTTGGTGATTTCATCAACCTTCTTATCCGCTTCGGCAAGAATTGTCTTCTTTTCAGGCGGTACGGTCATATCGGCAACAGAAATGGTTATAGCGCCGCGGGTGGAATATTTAAAGCCCATTGCCTTTATATTATCAAGAACTTCTGCGGTTTTCGCGGTGCCGCAGTACTTAATGCAGCGGTCGATAATATTTTCAAGTTCTTTCTTTGTTACAACAAAGTCGATTTCGGGTTTGAGAAGATTCTCGGGAATCGAACGGTCAACAAAGTGCAGATTCTGAGGAATAGTTTCGTTGAAGATAAATCTTCCAAGCGTGGATTCAACAATGCCAGTGTGAGTTTCGCCGTCTATAACCTTGGAAACACGCATCTTAATACGGCTGTGAAGCTGAAGATCGCCGTTTTCGTAAGCCATGTTGGCTTCGTCAAAATTACGGAATACTTTGCCTTCACCCTTTTCTCCCTCACGGTCATAGGTAAGATAGTATGAGCCGAGTATCATGTCCTGAGTAGGAACGGTTACTGCGTGACCGTTAACAGGTTTAAGAAGGTTGTTAGCCGAAAGCATGAGGAAACGAGCCTCAGCCTGAGCTTCTGCAGAAAGAGGTACATGCACAGGCATCTGGTCACCGTCGAAGTCGGCGTTAAACGCAGTACATACCAGAGGATGAAGCTTTATTGCACGTCCTTCAACGAGAATTGGTTCGAATGCCTGAATGGAAAGTCTGTGAAGTGTAGGAGCACGGTTAAGAAGAACGGGATGTTCCTTTATAACGCTTTCAAGAGCATCCCAGACCTCTGCGCTCACACGTTCAACCTTCTTCTTGGCATCCTTTATGTTATTAGCCTTGCCCGTTTCAACAAGTCGTTTCATCACAAAGGGCTTGAACAGCTCAAGTGCCATTTCC
Organism: Oscillospiraceae bacterium; assembly: GCA_015065085.1. Taxonomy (NCBI): domain Bacteria; kingdom Bacillati; phylum Bacillota; class Clostridia; order Eubacteriales; family Oscillospiraceae; species Oscillospiraceae bacterium. Next base: position 47,643 of record SVQW01000010.1, read on the forward strand.
TTGGGAAGACCGCACTGGAACAGCTTAAGGTCGGGACCTACAACGATAACAGAACGTCCGGAGTAGTCAACACGTTTACCCAGAAGATTCTGTCTGAAACGGCCCTGCTTACCGCGGAGCATTTCGGAAAGAGATTTGAGGGGACGGTTGCTGGGACCTGTGACAGGTCTGCCGCGTCTGCCGTTATCGATAAGGGCATCCACAGCCTCCTGAAGCATTCTCTTTTCGTTTCTGATTATAATTTCAGGAGCGTGAAGCTCGATAAGTCTCTTAAGACGGTTATTACGGTTAATAACACGGCGGTAAAGGTCGTTAAGATCGCTGGTAGCAAATCTGCCGCCATCCAGCTGTACCATGGGACGGATTTCAGGAGGAAGAACCGGAACAACGTCCAGTATCATCCACTCGGGCTTGTTGCCGGAAAGTCTGAAGGATTCAACAACCTCAAGACGCTTTATGTTGCGGACTCTCTTCTGACCCGTAGCGTTAACAAGCTCGCTCTTAAGCTGCTCTGACAGCTTTTCAAGATCCATTTCCTGAAGTATCTGCTTGATAGCCTCTGCACCCATACCTACCTTGAAGTCGTTTTCGTACTCTTCGTACTTCTTGCGATACTCTGTTTCGGTAAGTATATCGTTTTTATTAAGACCGGTATAAGATGGACCGGGATCGAGAACTATATAGGAAGCAAAATACAGCACTTTATCAAGCTGACGAGGAGAAATATCAAGAAGCAGACCGAGACGGGACGGAATTGCGCGCAGATACCAGATATGGGAAACAGGTACTGCAAGCTCAATATGACCCATGCGTTCGCGTCTTACCTTATTGGTTGTAATTTCAACTCCGCACTTTTCACATATTTTGCCTTTATAACGGACTTTTTTATATTTGCCGCAGTGACATTCCCAGTCCTTCTGCGGGCCAAAGATTCTTTCGCAGAACAGACCGTCGCGTTCAGGCTTGAGTGTTCTGTAATTGATGGTCTCGGGCTTTTTAACTTCGCCGTGTGACCACTGTCTCATCAGTTCCGGTGATGCGAGACCGATTTTTATCTTTTCGAATTCATTATGATTCATTACAAAAACCAATATCCTTTTGGGATAATCCTTTCTCGAAAAATTGCATTAATGAGGATTACATATCATCGTCGGACGGCTCATCGCCATAGTCTTCGTCGGAGTAGTCATCGCCGTCAAAGCCGAAATCGTCATCGTCGCTTTCGTCTGCGTCGGCGTATTTTCCTTCCTCATCATCATGCATGGGGTCAACAGCATCAAATTTTGCTTCTCCGATGTCGCTCACTTCAATAGCCTTGATGGATTCGGTCTCTTCCTCCGAAACCTCTTTAAGCTGAACCTCGTTATCCTCGCCGTCAAGAACTCTTACATCGAGACCCAAAGACTGGAGCTCTTTAATAAGAACCTTGAAGGATTCGGGAACACCGGGAGTGGGAATGTTCTGACCCTTTACGATTGCCTCGTAGGTCTTAACACGTCCTATTACGTCGTCAGACTTAACAGTGAGTATTTCCTGAAGTGTGTAAGCGGCACCGTATGCTTCCAGTGCCCATACCTCCATCTCACCGAAACGCTGACCACCGAACTGAGCTTTACCACCCAGAGGCTGCTGTGTTACAAGTGAGTAAGGACCGGTGGAACGTGCGTGTATCTTATCATCAACCAGATGGTGGAGCTTAAGGAAGTACATGATACCTACTGTTACGCGGTTATCAAACGGCTGACCGGTACGTCCGTCGTAAAGAACGGTCTTACCGTCGGGGTCAAGTCCCGCTTCTGCCAGATAGTGTGCTATATCTTCTTCGTTGGCACCGTCGAATACAGGAGTCATAATCTTCCATCCCAGCTTCTTGGCTGCCATACCTATATGAACCTCGAGCACCTGTCCGATATTCATTCGGGAAGGAACGCCCAGAGGGTTAAGTACGATATCAAGAGGTGTACCGTCGGGAAGGAAAGGCATATCCTCGGGGGGAAGTATTCTGGAAATAACACCCTTATTACCGTGACGACCTGCCATCTTATCGCCCACGGAAATTTTTCTCTTCTGAGCGATATATACGCGTACTACCTTATTTACGCCGGGCATAAGCTCGTCTTTGTTTTCACGGGAGAAAACTTTAACGTCTACTACTATACCGCTTTCGCCGTGAGGCAGTCTGAGAGAGGTATCACGAACCTCACGCGCTTTTTCACCGAAAATTGCACGCAGAAGTCTTTCCTCGGCGGTAAGCTCGGTTTCACCCTTGGGAGTAACCTTACCTACCAGGATATCGCCTGCATGAACCTCAGCACCGATTCTGATAACACCATACTCGTCAAGATCCTTAAGTACGTCATCACCGACACTGGGAATATCTCGCGTAATCTCTTCCGGACCGAGCTTTGTTTCTCTTGCCTCGTGAGAGTATTCTTCTATATGAATAGATGTGTAAATATCTTCGCGTACAAGGCGCTCGTTAATGAGTACAGCATCCTCGTAGTTGTAACCTTCCCAGGTCATAAAGCCGATAAGAGCATTCTTACCGAGAGCAATTTCGCCGTTGCTGGTAGCCATACCGTCGGCAATTACCCTACCCTTTTCAACACGTTCGCCCTTATCCACAATAGGCTTCTGGTTGATACAGGTACCCTGGTTGGAGCGTTTGAACTTAATGAGAGGATAGTGCTCGGTAGTACCGTCATCAAGGCGGATGGTAACGTGATCAGATGCAACATCCTCAACGATACCTGCGTGCTTTGCTGTAACAACCACGCCGGAATCCACAGCCGCCTTATATTCCATACCCGTTCCGACGATAGGTGCATCATTAATCATGAGGGGAACAGCCTGCTTCTGCATGTTTGAACCCATGAGTGCACGTGTGTTATCGTCATTTTCAAGGAAGGGGATCATTGCTGTTGCAACCGAGACAACCATTTTTGGGGAAACATCCATGAAATCGATCTTTTTGGAATCTATTTCGATAATTTCCTCGCGGAATCTTGCAGTAACCTTAGAATTTACGAAACGGTTGTTTTCATCCAAAGGCTCGTTAGCCTGAGCAACTATATATTCATCTTCCACATCTGCGGTCATGTAGATAACCTCGTCGGTTACTACACCAGTTTCCTTATCAACACGGCGGTACGGAGCTTCTATGAAGCCGTACTCACTGATACGTGCATATGTTGAAAGGTAGGAAATAAGACCGATGTTGGGACCTTCGGGAGTTTCAATAGGGCACATTCTTCCGTACTGGGTGTAGTGTACGTCTCGAACCTCGAAGGATGCACGGTCACGGGAAAGACCTCCGGGACCCAGTGCGGACAGACGGCGCTTATGAGTAAGCTCGGAAAGCGGGTTGGTCTGATCCATGAACTGAGAAAGAGGAGACGAACCAAAGAATTCGTTTATTGCCGAAAGAATGGGACGTGTATTTATCAGGGACTGAGGCGTTACATTGTCCATATCCTGAACAGTCATACGCTCCTTGATAATCTTATCCATTCTGAGGAAGCCTGTGCGGAGCTGATTCTGAAGAAGCTCGCCCACGCTGCGCAGACGACGGTTTCCGAGATGGTCGATATCATCAGCAGCACCAACATTATGAATAAGACAGAACAGATAGTTAATGGAAGCCATAATATCTTCCACAGTGATGTTCTTGGGAACAAGCTCATCCTTGCGGAGCTTCATCTGCTTCTTAACCTCTTCGGCATCGGTGTATTCAGAAGTGATTTCGTTGAGAACAGACAGTCTCACCATTTCGTTTATGCCGGTGTCTGAAATATCGTAGCCGAGTATTTTGTCGGCATGAACCATTTCGTTGGAGAATACAACAACCTCTTTACCGTCGGGAGCTACAACCTTTACACGGATAACACCTGCATCCTCAATTTCTTTTGCCATCTGGCGGTTGAGAGCGGTGCCTGCCTCATAGATAACCTCGCCCGTAACAGCGGAAACGGCATCCTCCGCAAGAGTGGTACCCTCGATACGGCGTCCGAGAGCCATCTTCTTGTTCATCTTGTATCGTCCGACGTTATAAACATCATAACGCTTGGGATCAAAGAAAAGATTGTTGATGAGGTTTCTTGCACTGTCCACCATGGGGGGATCACCAGGACGGAGTTTTTTGTAAATCTCCTTAAGTGCCTCATCCATCTCGGTAGTCTTATTCTGCTCTGCAAGAAGCTTCATTTCATCCTTCTGCATGGTTGCGATAAGCTTTTCTTCATCGCCGAACTTATCGGTGATTTCCTTATCGGTTCCGTATCCCAGTGCTCTTATAAGGACTGAGATATGCATCTTGCGGTTTTTATCTATTCTGACATAGAATATGTCATTAGCGTCATTCTCATACTCCAGCCATGCGCCGCGGTAAGGAATAACGGTGGTTGCATAAGTCTTTTTATTGGATTTGTCAAGAGTGACTTCGTAATACATACCGGGTGAACGAACTATCTGAGATACAACAACACGCTCCGCACCATTCATGACAAATGTACCGTTATCGGTCATCATGGGAATGGTACCAACGTAAATATCCTGTTCCTTTACTTCACCGGTAACCTTGTTGCTGAGACGCACCTTGAGACGAAGAGGAACGTCATAGTTCACATCTCTCTCCTTGCACTCTTCTATGGGATACTTCGGCTTGTTTTCAATGGTATAGTCAACAAAATCAACATTGATATTTCCCGAATAATCGACTATGGGAGAAACATCCTTCAATACATCTCGCAGACCTTCATTGATGAACCACTCAAAAGACTTCTTCTGAACCTCTATGAGATTGGGCATCTCCAAAGTTTCATTGATTTTCGAAAAGCTCATTCGAGTAGTAGTGCCGAGTTTATGAGGCTTGACCATCAACCTATCACTCCTTTTGTAATTGCCGGTTAGTTTTCTTTCTGCTTTTTTGAATGCAATTCAGTAGTAATGTTAAAACACTGATGTCTAACATATAATAATATTGCAGGGTCTTTTCAAGACAAAATAACCGATTGTAATGCAGTATATTATATTATCATATAAATTCAACCTTGTCAAGTAAAAAATTATATGTTTTAACTTTTTTTACAATTTAAACACAAAAAAGTCTTCAATTGGAAAAAACCGAAGACTTTTTCAAGAAAAACGCATGTCATATTATCCCGTCCGAATACAGCTTTCATTTTAATCGAAAGTGAGTAATTCAAACTCTGATTTTCAGAAACAAAAATTGTAAGACCCAACGAAAATCACAAAACGAAACATCCGTGATTTGCACCGTTTCGGGCAAGCACGATTGCACTTTTTTCGGTCGAGTTATCATATCGCAAAAACAGTCTTATAACATCGCAAGAAAAGCAAAAGCCGCACAGCACTGCTGCGCGGCAATAAGCTGATGAGCCGAGTTGAACGGCCGACCTCATCCTTACCAAGGATGTGCTCTACCTACTGAGCTACATCAGCATAAGTGGCGACCCGAAGGGGACTCGAACCCCTGACCTCTAGCGTGACAGGCTAGCGTTCTAACCAACTGAACTACCGGGCCATGTTCCGAATCACTTTCGGAAATGGGAGCTACAGGGATCGAACCTGTGACCTCCTGCTTGTAAGGCAGATGCTCTCCCAGCTGAGCTAAGCTCCCGAATGGAGCGGATTACGGGGCTCGAACCCGCCACCTCCACCTTGGCAAGGTGGCGCTCTACCAAATGAGCTAAATCCGCATGGCGATATACATTGGGGGAAAATGCCTCCGGTCGGAATTGAACCAACGACACGAGGATTTTCAGTCCTCTGCTCTACCAACTGAGCTACAGAGGCGTGTGCCTTCCGTCTACCCAATGTTTTTCGGAACGTGTGATATTATATCACAACAAAACCAATTTGTCAAGAGTTTTTTCAAAACTTTTTTGAATTTCCCTTTTTTTCCATTTTGTAACAAATCACGGCGCATAATATGTGCCGTGATTTGTACATTATTTCCAATTGATTATCTTTGCTTTTCAAGAGCTCTCTTTAAATACGGATAAAAATATTTTGCCATCTGTACGAAGCCATAGTCATTGGGGTGACAGCCGTCAACAGTGCAGCAATCTCTGAATTCAACACCGAAAATCTGCTGACCATCTATAAAATACACGTTTTCCCCTCTTTCCAGGGCCTTGCGGTATGTCTCGTATATGACACTGCGTCGTGCAGGAATAAACGAATCGTATTTTACATCATCGGATTTTGATGCCATAATTATGGGTATATCAGGGTGTTTTTCACGAACGGTGAGATACAGCGCTTCATGTGTAGCACGGAGATGATCGACATTCGGAGCGTTGTGGTCATAATCCATAAAAAATGCACTCATATCCAGACTCGCGATGTAATCGCACATATTTTTCTCACCTTTGCCGCTGCCGGAAAATCCGAGATTTATAAAATCACAGTCCAGCATACGGGAAAGTATCGCCTGATACGCATTTCCTGGTCTTGAAGCGCATCCGCCCTGAGTAATGGAAGAGCCGTAATATACCACCGGTTTATCATATTTATACTTCTTTCCCTCTCCGACAAAGGAGCCTTCACGCACTCCGATATACAATTCCCGCACTCCGTTGTAAAGCGGGAAATTAATTGTTACATACTTTTTACCTACCGGAAGGTATATTATTCTGTCATACTCCTTGTCAAAAGATGTGGGCGGAACAAATGTTCTGTAATACTCACTTCCGTTGTCACCGTCTATGTACAAATCAAAGCCGGTATTACCAGTGGAAGGCATATGCGCCATTGCAAGACACGAACCTACATATTTGATTGCGATATAATTTGAATCAGTGGAAAACCTTATACGTCCGCCGGCAGTCTGACAACTGAGATGTGCAACACCGTCACTGACACTTTTGGCAATCTCGGAAGGCATGCGTCTGTAATAAACATTGTCATGCGGATTGTAAAGGCCGTAAATATCGAAAGCCGAATCATGCGAATTGTACCACACAATATCCTTTTCGTCCAATGTCGACTGTAACTTAAAATTCTTATCAATTTCAGCTATATCCATTATTCAGCACCTCATATCATATCTTATCTTCACAAAATCTGCGAAGGTTCGCAAGACCGATCCGGATTCCTTCAATGTTGTCCTCTTTACCCTCAAATTCAATAGAAAAGCCTTTATCGTATCCCGCTTTTTTTAATATATTTATACACTGACGTACAGGCACTGCACCGTGACCGATGATAGCACCTTTGAGATAGTTGCCCGCACGTGACATAAACCATCCCTCACCCGGGTTATCCAGGTACCCCTCTTTGAAATAGAAATCTTTCGCATGTGCATATTTTGCGTAGGGAGCAAGAATCCCCACCGCTTTGGCAGGGTCCTGATCCGCACACATAAAGTTACCTATATCTACAAGTGCACCGAAATTCGGGCTATCCACCTCATTTATTAATTTTTCAACACGCTCGGCATCCTGAGCAAACTGGCCGTGGTTTTCTATGCAGGTTTCAATCCCCTTTTGCTCGGCATATTTTGTAACCTCGCGACATCCCTCTGCAAGACGCGGAATCGCGCAGTCAAAGCTTCTTCCGGTTTTGACACTTACAGGATATGCATGGCCAGGATCGTGGCGCATAAGCTTGACACCGAAGGCTTCCGCAATGTCGACACATTTTTTTACACGTTCAATTTCGTCCTTCAAAACACCATTCGAGCCGTTGAGGAAATCTGCCGCAAAGCAAACGTTATTGATTGCAAGTCCAAGTTCTCCGCAAAGTTCTCTCGCCCGCTGAGCAATCCCCATAACATTTTCAGTATCGGGGCTGTAACCTGTAAAATCAATGCCGTCAAAGCCCAGTTCTTTTGTTTTTCTTATAATTCCTTCCAGTCCGAGCTTATCTTCGGCTCTGTATGTACCGTAGCTGTAAATACTTACTGAATACTGCATAACACACCTCGTTCTATTATAGTTTTATTATAGTTTTGTTATAGCTTGATTTGTAACAAGTCAATGAAAAAGTCAACTACTTCATTCTGAAAATGTCAGTAGAAAACTCGCGATTTTCAAAATCAAACAACTCACTTACCGTTACAAGGCGCCAGCCGTTGTCACAAAACCAGTCTATCAACTCCAGCGCAGCTTCTCCGGAAGCTTCATATATATCATGCATAAGCACAACGTATCCCGAACGCGCTTTTTCTTTCACATGCTGAGAAAGTGCCGCCGGGTCTTTGACCTTCCAGTCCTCGGGGTCTACGCACCACTCTACATGAAAAAGCCCCAATTCTTCCATTATATCAAGGCGTTCGTCACCGTATGGCGGACGAAACACCTTCGGATATACACCCGTTTTTTCATACACAATGTTCTGAGTCTTGGTAACACTCGCCAAAGCGTCTGCACGGGAAAGCTCATTGAGTTTTTCATGACGCCAGGAATGGTTACCTATCTCACAGCCGCTTTTGAGTATTTCATTAAGTATTACGCCGTTATCGGGACATTCGAAACCCAGAACGAAAAACGTTGCTTTGGCACGTCGTTCTTTCAGTTTAGATAAAATCTTACGTGTAATATCGGGACGGTGCGGGCCATCGTCAAAAGTGAGAGCTATAACCTTTTCACCCTCTGCGGCGGGAGTGTACACCGGCGGTACATACGGAAGATTTATACTATTGTCATATTCGGAAAGCAATATTACGGTTTCGCTTCCGTCAGCATACAGTGTTATACTTTTATCGTCAAGGTAAAAAGGCACTTCTCCGTAAAGGTCAAACAAATCGGGGGCAACAACCGACAGAAAAAGCGGTTCACGGCTTGCAGAATAATTGAAGCTTAAAGTATTGCCGTTTTTGTCACGCATAACGATACTGTAAAACGACTGATCGAAATAAGCATTCACCGGCAGCAGTTCTTTTCCGGATTCAACTATCTCAGATGCAACAGCTTTATTTATTTCACCATTTTCCGGAAAAAGCGGATAGTGACGAATCAAGTCATTATTGATAACCGTTTTTATTCTGCAAAATTCATTCAGTGCCGTAATTTTAACAATCGGTTGCGGAAGAGACAGAGCAAAAATTCCGGTTTTCTCCGCTGTATTTTCACCGTTATTTTTCGGTTTGCCGCATGTAAACGCCGTCACGCAGACAATTAACACGAAAAAAACGGCGGCAAAAAGCTTTACCGAGGTTTTAAGTTTCCTCTTTTTACTTCTTTTTGCAGCCATTTTGATCTCTCCTTTATTGGGAAGCCTGAGCAGCCTTGATCATAATAGCACACTCAACGCGCTTTCTCTCAAGCTCACAACCCATTTTATAAGGAATTTTTATATTCTTGTTGAATTTGCTGTTGTTTGCCGCGCATCCGCCTCCGCAGAAGTACTTTGCCCAGCATTTGTCACATTCGGGGTTTGAATCGATGGTAGACAGTGCAAAAGTCTTCTGAATATCATAATTATATTCTTCATCGAAAATACTGCCTATTTTAAAGCTTGTATCTCCGACAAACTGATGACAGGGGTAAATATCTCCGTTAGGAGTAACCGCCACATATTCACTTCCGGAGCCGCAACCCTTACAACGCTTATAAACGCACGGACCGTTTTCCAAATCAATCATAAAGTGGAAGAAATTAAAGTGCTTTCCGGATTTATCACGTTCGATTATAGCCTTTGCAAGCTTTTCATACTCCTCAAATATCACAGGAATATCCTCTTCGCGCAGAGCATATTTATTGTCAGCCTCAAGAACTACGGGCTCTACGGATATTTCATCAAATCCGCAATCAGCAAGATGCAGAACGTCCTTTGAAAAGTCCAGATTGTCATGTGTGAACGTACCGCGCACATAATACGAACCTGTGGTACGCTTTTCCACCAGCTTTTTATATTTGGGGAGAATCACGTCATACGAACCGCTTCCATCCTCAAACGGGCGCATTTTATCATTTACTTCTTTCCTTCCGTCAATGGAAAGTACCACATTGTGCATTTCGGCATTGATGAAATCGATTGCCTCATCATCCAGCAAAGCACCGTTTGTAGTCATGGTGAAGCGGATATGCTTACCGCGCTTTTTCTCCTCTTCTCTACCATATTTGACAAGCTGTTTAACCACTTCAAAATTCATAAGCGGCTCACCGCCGAAGAAGTCAAGCTCAAGATTTTTTATATGCAGAGATTTTTCCAGAAGAAAATCTATTGCCTTTTTGCCCACTTCAAGCGACATGAGGGAGCGGTCTCTGCCATAGTCACCTGCCGAAGCAAAGCAATACTCGCAACGCATGTTACAGTCGTGGGATATGTGCAGGCACATGGATTTAATCGGGATTTTTCCATGATACAGGTCTCCCACTTCAATTTTGGGGGCATACAGAAGTCCATTGTTCCAAAGCTCTAAAATATCAGAATAAGCTTCTTCTATTTCCTCTCGGCTGTACGGGAGACCGAAAAGCTCCTCGGGGCAGGCAGACTTCAAAGGCGGGCAAAGCTTGTCTACCATATCATATACCGCATCCCCTACAAGATGGATTCCGTTGGAGTTTGTGTCAATTACAATGTTGTAGCCGTTTAATTTATACTTATGTATCAGCATATTAACCTTTCAAGAAAAAAACGGGGACTCACACAGGAACCCCCGTTAACAAACTGCGTTTTTATTATTTGTTGTCTTTCTTTTCGCACTTCTGGTTTGCAACGGTGCAAGAGGTCTTGCAAGCGGACTGGCAAGAAGCCTGGCATTCGCCGCAGCCGGAGGTCTTAACGTTCTGAGCGTAAGTATTTTTGTTAAGAGTAACGATGTTTTTCATTGTCTATATATCTCCTTTTACAATTATTTTTTACCATTATAGCATAATATGCAAAAAAAATCAATAGAAAAAATAATTTTTGTCAGCATGTTTTTTAAAATACATCAGTTTTTTATTTTGGCGCATAGTATAAGGCAAAAAGGAGAGACGAAAATCGTCTCTCCTTTTTGATAATCAATCATCCGATTTTGTCTTTATTAATCTTTTTCCAGTCGGCAACCAGAATTTTCACGTTCTGTCCGCGAGCGAGCTTTTTATCTTTTTTATGAATGTAGCCGGCGTCTATCATTTCGGACAGTGCCTTTTTAACCTCATCCGGTGAAACATTGTTCTGAACGGAAAGTCTTTCCGCAGTACTCATGAACGTGGGGATTATACGCTTATTTTTTTGTGTACCGATAAATCTGAAATTTTCAACTATCATTTTGTAATACTTGTTTTTTGATTCCGGGAAAGGCAGTTCAACGCTTTTTGAAGCGGCGTCCTTGAGACGTGTGCTGAATGCCCCGCTTACACCGTATACGATTACTTTTTTACGCATTTTATTCTTCAGAAAATTTGCAACCGAAGAAAAATGTCCGTCGCCCGTGAAAATAATATGGGCATCAATATCGCTGTTATCGACGGCATTCTGATAAATGTGGTCCAGCATAATAAAATCGGTGTAGTCCTTTTTGTAATGTCCGTTGTTCTGAGTATCGATTATGGAGTTGGTAATTTTACGGATGTTTGAAATCTCATTTTTTAATTTTACGTTTGAAAAATCGGCAAAAAACACTATACTTCTGACATTGTAATTCTTCATTAAATCATCGTGCCATGCCTTGATGTCGGGACGGCTTTTGTGTATATTTTCCATGGAAATATACCAATGCTCAAAATCCACATAAGCATATGCTTTCGGAAGCGTGGTGCTTTTGTTTCCAAACAGTTTTTTGAGAATACTTATACTTATTCACCCCTTTCTTCGTTTTATATTTTACAATATATTTTTTTATCTGTAAATTCGTATTTGTAAATAAAAAGTAAATTGAGTAAAAAAGCTATTGTAATATGGTGCGTATGGCATTAAAATATGTATGATATACAATACCGTTGCCAAACCCAGAGCCTGTATTTTATATTTTTTGACAAATAAATTATAGATTTATCAACGGTTTTGTTATATAATCATGTTATGGCAAATCAATATATTTTCATTAAAGGAGATTAATCATGGCTGATAACGATATCCTCAACAAATTCAAATCAAACCAAGAAGAAAAGGTTGTTGACACTTCCAAAAAGCTCAAAGTCGGTATAATCGGTACAGGCTGGATTGCGGAAGCTCACATTTCCAGCTACAAAAAATGCCCCGACATTGAAATAGTTGCCGGTGCGGACCTTGTTCCCGGCAAAGCAGAAGCGTTCTTCAAAAAGCACGGTGTTGAAGGCGTACGTTGCTACAACAGTGACGTTGAAATGCTGGATGCCGAAAAGCTTGATGCAGTAAGCATTTGTACCTACAACTGCCAGCATGCTCCCTGTACAATCCACGCGCTGGAAAAGGGCGTTAACGTTCTTCTTGAAAAGCCCATGTGCGTTACACTTGATGAAGCTATCGAAATTATGAAAGCCGAAAAGAAGAGCGGTAAGATTCTCTCTATCGGTTTCCAGCCCCGCCTTGATGCAAACATGAAGAAAATCAAGGAAATTGTTGATTCCGGAGAGCTTGGTCAGATTTACTACATACAGACCGGTGGCGGTCGTCGCAGAGGTATCCCTACTCCTTTCGGTACTACATTTATCGAAAAGAGCACCGGCGGTATCGGTGCGTTGGGTGACATCGGATGCTATTCTCTGGACATGGTACTCAACGCTGTGGGTTATCCCAAGCCTCTCACCGTTTCCGGTTACAAATCTGCATTCTTCGGCACACAGCCCTCTTACTATCCCACTCATCCCGAGTATGCCGAAAAGTTCGGTGTTGACGACTTTGCGGCAGGCTTTGTACGTCTTGAAGGCGGCATAATTCTGGACTTCCGTATTTCCTGGGCGATGAACATGGACACCGCAGGCGACACTCTCATTCTGGGTACCAAGGGCGGTCTGAGAATCCCCTCCACCGAATGCTGGAACGGCTCTGTCGGCGGACCTATGAAGATCTACAAGGAAATTGCAGGCAGCCAGGTTGAAATTACCGTGCCCATCATCAACGATAACACATCTCTCTTTGATAAAAAGATACGTTCTTTCCTTGATGCCGTTAAAGAGGGTTCTCCCGCACCTATTCCTTCCAGCCAAATCGTTATCAACCAGGCAATTCTGGACGGTATCGTTCGTTCTTCCGAGCTGGGCAAGGAAATTGAAATTCAGATTCCCACATTATAATGGTGAAAAATATGAATTACGGTCTTCAGTTGTATTCCATACGTGATATAACTCCCAAAGATTTTGAAGGCGCACTGAAAAAGGTTTCCGAAATCGGATACAAAATGGTAGAGCCCGCGGGATTTTTCGGTCATGATGCAAAGGATGTTGCAGCCTGGCTTACAAAATACGGTCTTACCGTTTGCGGTACTCACACCGGCTGGCAGGCTATTGAAAGCGATTTTGACGCAACTATCGCTTACCACAAAGCCATCGGTGCAAAACGTATAATTGTACCCGGTGCAGACACCTCTACAAAAAAATCTTTGGATGAATTCATCGATTTTGTAAATAAATATCAGCCCCTCGTAACAAAGGAAGGGTTGGAATTATTATACCACAATCACTCCCGTGAATTTCTCCCCAACAACGATGGAATCGTAGCTCATGAAGAACTTGAAAAGCGTACCGAAATTCTTTTTGAGATTGATACATACTGGGCTTTTGTTGCAAAAGCCGACCCCATCGCTCTTCTCGACAGACTCGGTAAGCGTGTCCCCGTTATTCATCTCAAGGACGGACTTGCCGACGGCACCGGAAAGTATCTGGGACAAGGCGAGGCACCTGTTGCAGCGGTACGAAAAAAGGCAATTGAACTCGGCTGTGACATTGTGGTTGAAAGCGAAGGTCTTCTCCCCAACGGTATTGAGGAAGTAACTCAATGCTTTAATTACCTTAAGACACTTGATTAAAAATACTTTGTACCAATACGGGCGCACGCTGTGCGTCCGTTTGGTGCGTTTGGAAAGAAGCTGAAAACATTGGTAAAAAAATACATAAACGATTTAAAAAAGGAATTCAAAGGCTATAATCTTTCAAGCCTTACCAAAGATATAATGGCAGGTCTTACGGTTTGTGCCGTAGCTCTGCCTCTCGCCATAGCATTCGGTGTAGGCTCCGGTGCCGATGCCGCCGCGGGGCTCATTACTGCCATTCTTTCAGGTATAGTAATGAGCCTTTTGTCGGGCGCATCCTTCCAGATATCCGGTCCTACCGGCGCCATGACAGCGGTGCTCATGGTTATAGTTGCAAAGTACGGACTTAACGGTGTATTTGTTGCATCGCTCTTTGCGGGAATCATAATTCTCATTTGCGGAATTTTCAAGCTCGGAAAGCTTGTGGGGCTTATCCCAATGCCGGTCGTTACAGGCTTTACCTCGGGTATCGCAGTTATAATTGCCATGGGGCAGATTGATAACTTTTTCGGAACGACCTCTGTTGGAGAAACTGCACTCGAAAAAATAGGCTCATATTCCGAGTTGGGATTTCCTCCCAACTTACAAGCCGTTATATGCGGTCTTGCGGTAATCGCCATTATGGTGGTTTACCCCAAAAAGTGGAATGCGAAAGTTCCTTCTTCTCTCATTTCCATTATTATTGTGGGAATTCTCAGCTATGTTCTCAAGTTCGACGTTGCAAAGGTTGGCGACATTCCCCGCACACTGCTTCCCGAAAACAGGCTGATACTGGGTTCGCTTGATTTTAGCAGTATTACGGGTCTTATCTCCCCTGCAATCACCATTGCCGCACTGGGAATGATTGAAAGCCTTTTGTGCGGTGCAAGTGCTTCCAGAATGAAAAACGAAGAATTTGATGCCGATCGTGAGCTCATTGCTCAAGGTGTGGGTAATATTATTATTCCTTTCTTCGGAGGTGTCCCCTCCACTGCCGCCATTGCACGTACCAGTGTTGCCATAAAGAGCGGATGTCAGACAAGGCTTTGCGGTGTATTTCATTCCGTAGCATTGCTCGCTTCCATGTTCCTACTCGGTCCCGTTATGGCTCAGCTTCCTCTTTCCGCACTGGCGGGAGTTCTTATGGTAACCGCATGGAGAATGAACGAATGGCACATGATCAAAGAGTTTTTCTCTAAGAAAATGCTGGGTGCTGTTTCAAAATTCCTCATTACCATGATTGCCACTGTTGTTTTCGACCTTACGGTTGCGATTGTTATAGGTATTGTTTATTCTCTTGTTCTCTTTGCGATAAAGGTTTTGAAACACAAAGCAACAAAGCAGTGCAAGCTGGGAACAGACATTCTCGAAGACGGAGAATGTGCAACAATCAAACTTTACGGATGCATGGCATTTGTCAATGTTCCCAAGCTCAAATCGGTTTTTGAGGGTATAAAAGGCAAATACAACCGTATTACGATAGATACTCAGGCGGTTACCGTGTGTGACACATCAGGTGTTTATGCACTTAAGGATATCAAAAATGAACTGGGTGCCGAAATAGTAAACATCAACAAAAGCCAAGAAGCTCTATTTTTGAAATCAGGAGTAACCAAATAATGAAAAATCTGCTCACTACCCGCTTCATAAATCTTGGTTTGGGTCAAAAGTTAAACAGTCTTTTTGTTGAAAAGCTTGCAGACTTCGACATGGACAAGTTGATACCTGCGCAAAAAGCCGAAAATCCCGGGGATTACCTTATGAATCTGGGTGACTGTTTTCTCAATCTGGTATACATCCTTGCGGATATGGACAACGCAATGATAAAATACAAGAAGAAAAACATACCGGACGATATCATACTTGATTCGCTCAACGATGTAGGCGTATGGGTTATGAATCATTACAATTCAACAGGTGAAATAGGTTTTGCAACCATTCCCTGGGAATGTGCGATTCACAATGTAAAAGTCATAAAAATAGGACGGTTGCAATACGCTCATCAGGCTTGTGAAACAGCCTCCCCGGCTCACGGGCTAAAAGTAGGCGACAATGTCATTTACATGCACATTCAGGAGGGTCCCGGACTAACCCCTGAGGCTTGCCGTGAATCGATTGCACGGGCAAAGGAATTTTACAGACAATATTTCCCGGAATTTGAGTACAAGTACATGGTATGCCACAGTTGGATGCTTGACCCGGCATTGCCCGGAATGGTAAAGCCGGATTCAAATCTTGCTATGTTCTACAAAATGTTTGAAGTGGTGGAAACCTCGCCTTCTCAGTCTGCGATGAAGCGCGTATTCGGCCCCGATGCTCAAAAGCCGGTAGAAGAATTACCAGAAAACTCCACACTGCAAAAAAACATGAAAGCCTTTCTTCTGGGCGGCGGAGAGCTTTCCATCGGCTTTGGAGTGCTTAAAGCTTAATTACAGCATATCAAAAAGAGAGATAAATCCTTTTAAGGCTTTGTCTCTCTTTCTTTATGAATTCAATTCTGCTCATTTCCTTTTTTGCTTGTACCGAACAACTTTAAAAGTATTCCGCGCAAAAAACCGGGTGGCTTAAACACCATAATTTTCATGGTAAATATTCCTTTCTATGCTTTAAAAAATATAATGCCTGCTGTAATAATTACAACCGCCTCCAGTACCACAAGCACCGCCTCCGGCAAAAAGAATGCTGTCATTATGCCCACTCCGAAGGTGCACACAGAAATTCCTACGGCCTTTGAAAGATTACACATAAGTTATCCCTCCGTAATTATTACAGGTGTTTTACTGTTATCATATTCAAGCGATACAAATTTGTCACAAAATAATATTGATTTTGTTCTCCGTGTGTGATAGAATGATATATTGAAAGGAACTTTGCCATGTTTGATATAGGAATTTCTACTGCCTGCTTTTATCCTATGTATCTGGAAAAAGCATTAGAACGTATTACAAAATTTGATATATCGGTATGCGAGATATTTTTCAACTGTTTTTCCGAATTGGAAATGTCGTTTGTGAAAGAGTTAAAAAGCATTGCCGACTGTCACGGAGTAAAAGTAGCTTCGGTCCACCCTTTTCTTTCGGGACTGGAATCATTTTTGTTTTTTTCGCCGTACGACAGACGCTTTGGAGACGGATTGGATATTTACAAGAAGATGTTTGAAGCGGCACAGTATCTTGGCACCCGTTATTTTGTGCTCCACGGCGCTTATCCCGCCTCTTTTTGCGGGATGGATGAATATGTCCGGCGTTACAATATGATTTCGGACGCAGCCTTACAGTACGGAATAATCCTTACCCACGAAAACGTTTCACGCACAGTAACCGCCGACGCCGATTTCATAAGCCATATGAACGTTGCCTGCAATAGCAGTATCAACTACACCTTTGATTTAAAGCAGTGTATCCGCGCCGAAAACGACCCTCTACGCATGATTGAAGCGATGGGAAATAAAATCAAAAACGTTCACATAAATGATTTTGATTTTGCAAAAAAAGAATGCCGCCTGCCTTGTGACGGCAACTGCGACATTCTCTCTGTACTGAAAAAACTTAAAGAAACGGGTTACGACGGAAATCTGATAATCGAGGTGTACAGTGATAACTACTCTAGTGACGACGATATTGTCAATTCAATCTCAAAGCTGAGAGAGCTTATAAAATCCTCGCTTTGAGTCCATCGGCAAAGAATTCGTCAGCTTCAAATGCTACACTGCATTTTGCACCATTAAATTCAAAAATATAATACAGTATGTCATCGGACATAAAATTCTGAGTATAGTTATACGAGGTTTTTATATGTCCGATTTCTTTTTTATGCTCTTTCAGCTCGGCTTTATTGTACACCGCCACTGCTGTAGAAAGATCAAGATTGCATAGTATAGTTTCTCGGTTTCCGCTTTTTTGCACAATGCTAAAGTTCTCGTCGGTAATTATGTATCTGTACTCATATATAAAATATCTGGTAACAGTAAGAATGAAAAGAGCAAGGCAAAGAAACATTCCGGCTTGAAACAGCCATTTGAACGGGAAACCATTGATATTAAGCGCCGCAAAAAGAAGCGCTGTCAAAAACAGAAACAAAATATATATTAATGCTTTCCGAGGTTTTCGCTGAGGAGTGTATATCATTTCACGCATGGTAAAGCTTCTTTGTCTGATACTTGGGCTCATATGTTATATTCACACCAAGCTTCTGAAAAACATTCTCATCCACGCGGGAAAGAATAACGGAAGCGTGCGCATCACAGCAACGAAGCTTTGAAAGCTGCTGCATTGCAAGTGCCGCTGCGGGGTCGGTAACAGCACAGATGGACAAGGCAATAAGTATTTCATCGGTGTGCAAACGCGGGTTGTGATTACCCATATGGGTGGTTTTAAGAGCTTGTATAGGCTCTATTATTTCGCGTGCTATAAGCTCCTTTTCGTGGTCAATACCCGCAAGATGCTTAAGTGCATTCAAAAGAACTGCTGCCGATGCACCCAAAAGAGAGGATGTTTTACCGGTCACTATCGTTCCGTCATCAAGTTCAATTGCCACTGCAGGCATTCCCGTGCTTTCAGCAACCGAAACAGCCGCCTCGGCAACCGTACGATCCTTAGTTGTGATGCCCAGCTGGTTCATTATCAAATCAATTTTATAAATCTCGTTTTCATCCGCCGACATACCTTGACGGTGCGAGCAAAGAGCGCTGTAATATCTGCGGAGTATTTCCTGCTTGGAGGCTTCACTAACCGCCTCGTCGTCAAAAATACAGAAGCCCGCCATATTTACGCCCATATCGGTGGGACTGTTGTAAGGAGACTTACCAAGTATTCTTTCAAGCATGGTATTGAGAACGGGGAAGATTTCCACGTCTCTGTTATAATTTACACTTTTTGTGCCGTAAGTATCAAGGTGATATGGGTCTATCATATTCATATCGTTAAGGTCGGCAGTTGCCGCCTCATATGCAAGATTTACCGGATGCTTGAGGGGAAGATTCCATATCGGGAAGGTTTCAAACTTTGCATATCCCGCCTTGATTCCCCTTTTGAACTCATGGTAAAGCTGAGAAAGGCATGTTGCCATCTTACCGCTTCCGGGGCCGGGTGCCGTTATAACAACAAGCTTTCTGGTTGTTTCGATATATTCATTCTTACCAAAACCGTCATCGCTCACGATAAGCTGGATATTAGCGGGATAATCCGGTATGGGGTAATGCTTATAGGACTTCACACCAAGGGCTTCCAGACGGTTGAGAAATGCGGCAGCGGCAGACTGTTCGCGGTAGTGAGTTATTACGACACTTCCTACATAAAGCCCTATTTCTCTGAACGCGTCAATAAGCCGGAGAACATCAGAATCATAGGTAATACCAAGGTCTCCGCGACGTTTATTTTTCTCTATATCATCGGCGCTGATAACAACAACTATTTCGGCATCATCCTTCATTTCGAGAAGCATTCTGACTTTACTGTCGGGTTTGAAGCCGGGAAGCACACGGGAAGCGTGATAGTCATCGAAAAGCTTGCCGCCAAATTCAAGATACAGTTTTCCGCCGAAACGGTCTATCCTTTCTCTGATTTTTTCAGATTGAAGCTTGAGGTACTGGTCGTTATCGAATCCGATTTTATTCATTACTTTTGCAATGCCGCTGCATTGTCCGTCCTTTCAAAAAATACAAAACACCCCGTCACGGGGTGCTTTGCGATGAGCCCTTATAATTATATCATCTATAAGAAAAAATTTCAAGAGCTTTTTTCAAAAAATCAAATAAATTTAAAGTTTGTTTTCTATCGACCAGTCCCGTGCCTGCCTGACGGCGCTTTCAGAAGGTATTGCCGCATTGGTATCGGGGTCGCGTGTGCTGTCATCTGCAAGAGCGTGGGTTTTGTAGGGAGGTTCTCCCTCTTTGAGGTTTCTGTTTTTCTTTTTAAGTTTGGATTCCTTCATTATTCTCTCCTTATCAAAAATAAATGCCCACATATAATGTGAGCATTCAAGAAGAAATTATTCAACGAAATTTTGCTTTTTTGAAGCGATGATACGTCGGGCAAGAATAAGATTTGCAAGTGACATCACTGCAGCTCTTATCGCAACCACCTCGCGCGGAATAGCCTCATCCATCATGCCGTTTGACATATCCTTGCCCGTAAAAGCAACATGAAGTGCATTTTCCAGCTCATCGCAAAACAAATCGTACACCTGCTGTGAATTGTATTTTTTCAGCATTACTTCGATGCTTTCGCATATTTCCGAAATGCTCATAAGTCTTTTTAAAAGACACACCACAAAAAGATACGCAAGCTGAAGTCTGCCGTATCTCTTGTTTACGGGCGGCTTTACAACCTTCTGCTTTACATAGTTGTTTATCATGGTGGAAGTTATTATTTTCTGATCCTTCGATTCCGCAAAAATCTCAAGCTTCTTTTCCAGATAGGATACCACCTGATCCATATAAAGCTCTATTTCAGGAAGCTCATCCCATCTGGGAAGATGAAATTCAAGTATATCATTTTTTTCAATATCCGTGTTTGGCATGAATAACCTCTCGAAAATATAATATTCAAAGTCATATCATAACAATTGAATATAGTATAGCATTATTATGTTCACAAGTCAAGACATTTTTTATAAATTTGTTAAATGATTATGTATGCTATTGACATGATTTCAAAAATCTGATATAATAGTATGCGAAACTAAATGAATGGTTTTTTTAAACCATGGAGGGTTATATGAAAAAGAAAGAGTTTGAGTATCTAAATCCGACAAAATTCAGTTCTATCAAGGAAATGCTTGAAATTGCCGAAAGAGAAGCCGGCGATAAAACCGCCTTTAAATACCGAATAGCAGGCGATGCGATAGAAGCCGTAACTTACCGTGATTTCGTAAGACGCACACGCGCTATCGGCTCACAGTTAAGAAAGATGGGCTTTGGCGACAAGCACATTGCTCTGACCGGTGAAAATTCCTACAAGTGGATAACTGTATTTCTCGCCGTTATCAATTCTCCGGGTGCCTACGTTCCAGTAGACAAAGAGCTTCCTTTTGACGATATAGTGAGAATAGTAAACGACAGTGACAGCCAGATACTGTTTTATTCAAAGAAATTTGAAAAGGAACTGCGTGAAAACACCGACAAGTTTCCCAATATCAAGTATTATATCGCTCTGGACAGCGAACAAGAGGACGGAATGTTCCTTTCCTACGACAAACTGGTTGAACGCGGTGAAGAGCTTCTTGACAGCGGTTACACCGAGTATCTTGATAACGTAAACGACACTTCCGAAATGCGTCTTTTGGTTTATACCTCAGGTACAACAGGCCTTGCGAAGGGCGTTATGCTTTCCGAGGACAACATGGTTTCCTGCATTTATCATGGTCTGCGTGTTGAAACCATATACGAAACCTGCCTTTCCGTGCTTCCTTACCATCACACATACGAAGCCGTAATCGGTCTGCTGGTTTCTCTGCACCATCACTCTACCATATGTATAAATGATTCTTTACGTAATACTCTTAAGAATCTCCAGGAATTCAAGCCGGAGTACATTTTTCTTGTACCTGCGTTCGCCGACAGTTTCTACAACAGAATATGGGCTTCTGCCGAAAAAAGCGGCAAAGATAAGATGCTCAAGGTGCTCATCAAGGTTTCCAACGGCCTTATGAAAGTTGGAATCGACCTGAGAAGAAAGCTGTTCAAGAGTGTTCTTTCTGCGTTCGGTGGCGAGCTCAAACAGATAGTTGCGGGCGGTGCACCCATCCGACCTGAAATAGGCGCTCTGTTCAACTCCATCGGTGTTCCGCTTATAAACGGATATGGTATCACCGAGTGCTCTCCTCTGGTTTCGGTAAACCGTCTTGATGACAACATTCTGGAATCGGTTGGTTACCCGTTGCCATGTGCTCAGGTAAGAATTGATAATCCCGAGGATGGTATCGGTGAAATCTGCGTAAAAAGCCCCACAGTCATGATGGGTTATTACAAGCAGCCCGAAGCCACTGCAGCAGTTATCAAGGATGGTTGGTTCTTCACGGGTGACTACGGCAAAATTGACAGCGAAGGCAGAATTTATATCACTGGACGTAAGAAAAACATTATAGTCCTGACCAACGGAAAGAATATTTATCCCGAGGAAATCGAAGAATATATAATGAACAGTCCTTATGTAAGTGAAGTGGTTGTATTCTCCGAAAAGAACGAAGAAGGCGAAGAAATCGCACTTTGTGCCGAGGTTTTCCCCAACTATGACAAGATAAAAACCGACGGAATAGAAAATGTGCTTGAAACAATTAAGGCAGAGGTTAAAAAAGCATGTGCAGTCCTCCCCTCTTACAAGCATATCAAAAACGTGACAGTGAGAGAAACCGAGTTTGAAAAGACTACTTCCAAAAAGATCAAGAGAAACAGTGTAGGAAAATAATTCATACCAAACCGCAGAGCGTTGGCTCTGCGGTTTTTCTTTTTTTACCACCACAAAATATAGTATGCATCAATACGCACGAACAATTCCCATGCAAAAGCTTCAAAATATGCAAACACCCGTATTTACGTATAATTATTTCTCAAAAACGAATTAACATTTATTATCATTTTGTTAATATTTTCTCCTGTGGTATAACTTTGAAAAAAACTTAAAACCAACTAAAGCAAATCTGTCGTTTTGGTTTTCACCACAAACAAAGACGTTATTTTGCGCCGGTTAATGTGGAAAACTCTGCGGATTGTGTGTATAACTCGATAAATCCACTGCAAAAGTCAAAAGTTTTCCACATTTGCCGTGCGGATTATGTGCAAAACTTTGAAGAAATTAAACCACAATCGTTTTATGTAAATTCTGTGATTATACCGATTTGTTCACATTTTTCACAAAAAACAGGCTTATACTGCGCACTTTACCGCAGGTTGCCTACATATGGTTTTACTTTTCAAAAAAATGCATGTTTGGTAAAACTATGTTTTATACTATATGTTGAAATATTAACTTTTTTATGGTATACTTAATTCAGGTTGAATAAACACTCAAAAATCGGAGTATTTTGTCAGATGAAAAAAACTATATTGCCATTTTTTTGTATATTTACGCTTTTTATTTTAATCGCGTGCACAACCATAGGCCCCGAGCTGATTGAAGGCGATAATGATATACCAAACGAAACAAATGATTTTCATGAGCAGATTACCGGTGATGAACAAAGTTCACCAACCGATGTAATTTATGATTACAACGCAAGAGATTTCACAATAGCAATGTACAATGACAGCTTATTCCTCCCTCAGGCGAATTCTTCGCCAATTTCAAACAAAATTCTGGAGCGCAATGCCAAGGTTGAAAAAGCATACAACATCAATATCAAATCTCTTGAAGGTGTCAACAAAGACAACTTCGTTGCTGAGCTTCACAGCCGATACGCCGCCGGTCTTTTTTGCGGCGACCTTCTGGTTATTCCAAACTATATGTTGCCGTTATTTGTATCGCAAAATCAGCTGATGAGTGTTAAAGCGCTTCCCTACACCGATCTTAGTGCAGATTGCTTTGACAAAGCTGCCATTGACTCTGCCACCATCGGAAATTTCGTGCATGCCGTATATGGTGACCTTACCTATCTGCCCGACAAATCCACCTGCGTGTTTTTCAACAAGGATTTCGTGCAGGAGTACAATCTTCTCAGTCCGTACGAAATGGAGAAAAAAGGCACCTGGACCTGGGACAGTTTTGATGTTCTGGCGAAAGCGGTTATAAAAGATGTTAACAACAACCGTATTGCCGATTTTGATGACATATACGGTTTATGTTCTTCTTATTCCAGATTGGAAATGGTAGACATCATGTGGGCATCATGCGGAGAACCTTTTTTTGAAAACAATCCGCCTTATGCGCCAAAAATGATATTTAATAACGAAAAAACCAAAAATATTATTGACAAAATCCGTCGTTTATTATATAATGAAGTCGACAAAATATATATTTACGGTGTACAAGGACTTTCGGGCTATGAGCTCTTTCTTCAGGGACGCGGTCTTTTCTGCATCGCACCGCTGGACAAAGCAAGCGAAATATCCGCTGCTGGGCTTAATTTTGGCATAATGCCTTTGCCGAGGCTTACAAAAAAAACCGATTTTCGTTCGTACATGGATGATTCCGCAGATGCGGTTTGCGTAATGAACAACATTCCCGATTCGGAGTTCAGTGGCAGAATACTTCAAAAGCTTGCTTCCGAATCCTCCTTCAACAACATAGATTACTACAAAAAGTATTACGTAACCAATTTTCTGACAGACAATTCTTCGGCATTGATGATGGACGAGATATTCAAAAATCCGTATTACGACCTTGCAACCACATTGGGTGCCTGTTATCCCGAGATTGCTGCCGCATCAGACGAAATAATCTTTTCACATCTTGCCACAGGCATTTCCTTCGACACACTTTACGAACAGAATATTCAGCCTTTTGAAAGCTTTGCAAAAACATCATTTACGCATAAAGGAGAGTAATATGAAAAAGTTATCACTAACCGCTACCGTAATCATTATTACAGTATGTGCCGTAGTCGCAGGACTGTTTTCGGCAATGGCAACCGACACCTCGAATGACCCGCTGGTCACCATGAGTTATGTTGAAGAAGTGCTGGCTCCCCGTCTGAAAACTGAGCTCACTACATATATTCAAAATAATTTCAGTTCTTCGGCCGGTGCCTCCTCCGGTACAAACGGCGAAGCTACTGTTATCAATTCGGGATATACCGTTGTTAATATGAAGCTTAATCAGGTGCTGTACCCTCTCTCGCCAACCGAAATAATACTCCGTTCCGGAAAAGCTGTTGTAGTATCTCCTTTCATGGATCAGGGTATAAATGACCTTACAGCCGGTATTGAGCTTTATAACAATGACGAGCTCCCCAGATATCATTATTGCCTCATTCCGAGGGGCGACGACGGACGTATTGTCGTTGCTACAACCGATGAAATATACATTATGGTGAGAGGAGAGTTTGAGATACGTGAACAATAAGAACTTCACAAAAATCATGGCTATTATACTCGCTGCTCTTATGGTGCTTGGCGCCATCGGAATAACTATCGGCAGTATATGGACCGTCGGTGCTCTTGAAATAGATGACACCGCAGAAGCAGCCGACATTGTCACAGTAACCAACGAAGCAGAAGATGTGTCATCTTCTGCTTCGTCATTATCGGACAAAATTGTCCGCGTGGGTCTTTTCTTCCGCAACTCCTCCTATGATCTTCTGCGAATGAATCACTCATTTTCTTCCGAGACAGGGCTTCGTTTTTTCATGACAGATGAAAACGGAAATGAAATCGTTTCATTTTCTTCGCCTGTAAAATCTGTTTCGGTTGTACGTGAGGCTGACGTCGCAAAAAACGAAAAAGGCGTTTACGAATCGGTCAAAAACAAAGATAACGCCGATATACACACTTTTGCATTAAGGGTAACCGACTCTTTTCCCAACGAAATTTCCATCAAAAAAGAAATAGCATATGCAACTTCAAAAAACGGTTTCGACCCATTTTACCCTATATTTGAAAAGGGCAATATGTATGTTGGAATGGGTGACTATTCCACATCAGAAGAAGCGCTCGAAAGATACATTAAGCTTTCCGGTGTGTACAAAAAGGAATTTGCACTCAAATCCGCCTCCGATACATATATTACTGTTATAGATAATGACACAGGGAAAATTATTCTGCGTGCCAACACATCGATGTACGGGCTGAAAATTGAGCCTAACTATAAAAAAGAGCAAAGTAATGACGCCGATGACGGTGCAGATATCATTGATTCTATTGTTCCGTCACTGAGTATTGAAGCCATTGATATAAAAATCGAAGAACCCGTAATAGAGTACGACACACTCCCCTATTTAAAAACCGCCGTAGGGAATATTTACGCAGGCACATTTGAATACAAAGCCACTTCTGACGGACTTACGCTCACAAACATCCTCAAGCTGGACGACTACGTAAAAAGTGTTGTTCCGTTTGAAATATACAACGACTGGCCGAGAGAAGCTATAAAGGCATTTTCCATTGTATCCAGAACGTATGCACTTTCCAGCTTCCACAGCGGTGCAGATTTTGATATGTGCAGTGAAACCCACTGCCAGGCATACCTCGGAAGAGGGCGCTCTACCGAATACTCGGATTCCTGCATTGATGAAACCTCAGGCATGATTCTTACTTATAACGGCGAACCTGCCAAAACTTTTTATCATGCCATTTCAGGCGGTTCAACCGAAAGTGCCGCAAACGTTTGGGGCGGAAGTACAGGAAAATACCCTTATCTCGTTTCTGTTGATACACCCGAAGAAAAGTACGGCTCATATAAAAACGGTCTTTGGAGTACAGCTGTCACCATGAGCCAGCTTTCTGAGTACATACTCGGAAAAGAAGCTTATGCCGACAAATTTACCTCATCCATTACCGATTTAAAAATACTTGAAACCACACCGGCGGGTTATGTTTACAGTGTGCTGCTTACAGATGCCGATGGCAACAAGGTGGAAGTAAAAACAACTGACAAAGTGCGTATTCTGCTTTCAAAATTTGTCAAGAGCGCAAACTTCATCATGACACGCGGTATTCCCATGATTAAAGCTAATTCACTACTTTCTACGCTCCCCACCGACAAAGCATACCCTGTTCTCACAGCAAACGGTGAAGGAACAATATCCGCCTCGGATAGTTTGTATGCCGTTTCCTCCGACCTTACCCCCGGACGCATTGCAAACAATGGTTCATTGCAATTTATCGGAAAGGGTTACGGTCACGGTGTCGGTCTGAGTCAGTACGGAACCCACGATATGGCTGAAATGGGTTATGATTACAAAAAAATACTTTCCATTTATTTTCCGGGTACTGTAATTTCAACTTACGAATAACATAAAAAAACATCTCTTCGTGCAGAAGAGATGTTTTTTACTATTTGCCGTATGTTACCAAACGTTTCAGAATTGCCGCCGTTTCGGCACGTGTCGTTTTTCCCTGAGGGTCCAGTGTATTATCATTTCTGCCGCGTATAATATCCATATCGGCACATATCTGCAGTGCATCAACTGCCCAGCCACTGACATTCACATAATCGGAAAAAGCGGTTATATCAGCCTTTTTTTCGGGAATTGATAACTTTTTATACATCGCATAATTTGCAATTATTTTTGCCGTCTGTTCGCGTGTTATTGGCGATAATGGAGCAAACTCGGCAGAACTTATTCCGCTGACAATACCATTTGCCGCCGCCCAGTTGACTGCCTTTTCATAATATGACCCTCTTTCAACATCGTCAAAAGAAGAAGTCTTTGCCTCGGGTTCGCCTTCCATTCTGTAAAGGACCGTTACAAACATCGCTCTGTTTGTATGAATCAGAGGGCTGAACAAAAGCTCTGGCTCATTTGAGGTACCGGTCATAAGACCTTTTTCATAAACGTACGCCACATCCGAGAAGTACCAGTCAGATTCATTTACATCGGCATATACCTTCTTGGGCTCAAACGGCTTTTCATCCGGTATTTCATCCGGTAAAGTATCAGTCGGCGGCACAAACGTATCACCGGGCACGGTAGGTGTATTATCCGCCTTGCCATCATTCAGATTCAAAACTGCACCCGTGACATCAAAATCTACATTTTTGAGTGCGGAATTCGAAATATTTCCGTTCTTATAGTACAGCGACAGTTCAGTATTTCCCTCTGCGCTGTCATTGATCTTGAATATTACTGTGTATAGTATTCCGTCTGTTTTCACATCCGATGTGCCTATCCAAACCGCGCTGACGGAATCAAGAGCGGATAAGTCCTGCGACAACTGTATGTTGGACGTAATGTTTTTTCCTGAAAACGCTTCACCGGTTTCTATTGCGACCGGTGTAAGCTTTTCTTTATCAAACAGCATATTCAGCGAAAAACCGGCAATGCCGGGGTTATCAAGAAACACAACATGGGCTTTAACGGTTTTTTCAACAATTTCAGCAGAAATTCTGATTTCAGCCGCTTTTGATGCCATAATCAAAACGGAAAGCATTACGGCTGTTGTAATTATCATAACAATTCTTTTCATATGTATCTCTCCTCTGTGAGATTTATTTAATCCACCATTCGGGCGTTATTTCTCCCAGTCTTACTGTTCTGCCCGAAGAATAATCCAGCATTATTTCGACATCATGGTATTTTCCCGCCATAAGCTGTACCATGAATTCACGGCATGCACCACAGGGCGCACCGCTCGATCCGTCCGGCAGTATGCACAGCACCTTATCTATTTCCTGCTCACCATTGGTGATCATATTAAAAATCGCGTTTCTTTCGGCGCACACGCCCAAACCTGAGCACGTATCAATGCACACCCCTGTATATATTTTTCCCGTTTTTGACAGAATTGCGGCAGAAACCTCACCGCAGGTTACATATTCCGAAATCCTGCGCTCGTTCAAAACAGCTTTTGCCGCACAGTACATTTCATTCCAAATCTTTTCCATAAGCATCCCCTTACTGTTACTCTGCAAGATTCATTTTAAGCGGAGAAACACCATACTGCTTTTTGAAAGCTTTGCTGAAGTACAGCGGGTCGGAATAACCCACCGACAGCGCAAGCTGCTTGACAGTCTCCATATAACCTATATCAATGATAACCTTTGCACGCGACATACGCTTTTCAATGACATACTCCTTTGGGCTCATACCGACTTGGGATGTAAATATCCTTCTGAAATATGTATGCGAAAGACCGCACATCCGGTGAAGCTTATCGATTTTCAAATCTGTGTCATACATATGGTTCTTCAGATAAAGCATGGCGGGTTCAATAACCGCCGACTTCTTTTTATCCATATACATCAGGTTCTCATAATTGTAGAGGTAAGAAAGAAGCTCGTAAATCTTTGAAACACACAAATACCTTTCACCCGTATTTCCGAAGTTCCACATATCAGCAAAATTATTGAAGAAGCAATCGTTATGATAAAAATTATCAAGGGAATATATGCGCGGCTCATCTGACTGAAAATCACCTTCGAAGTTTATGATAGTACCGACACAATCCTCCTCCGAAGCAGCCCGGTATCTGTAACTGCAGCCCTTGGGTAAAAATATCATTTCTCCGGGATTCAGAAAAAATGCTGCAGTACCGAAGGTGTACTCCATAGTTCCGCTGATTCTGAAGATAAAGGTATCTGCTTTTCTGGAGTTGACCTCGCCCAGACGCCTGGCCGTTTGTATTATTGCCGATTTTATTTTCAAATTCTTTACTTCACCAAGCATTTTACCCGATATCCTTTCAGAAATATATGCCTTTAATGCACATTGCTTTTATGTTTCAAAAATTCCATAAGGTTTATTTATTCTATTTACAACAATCATTTTTTCCACTATACTTAAAGCAAATTGAAGCAATCGGGAGATTTGTATGATTAAAAATTATTTTAAAGCTTTAAGGTTTGACTATTCGTGGGTAATCATAGGTCTTAGTTTTGTGATAGTGGCGACCAGTCTGGGATTGTGCAGCAGCGGGCGCAACCTGTACCTTACAGCCATAACGGATGCATTGAACATTCCGCGCGGTGCATTTTCACTGACCAACACAATAAGATTTTTCACAACAACGGCAGTTAATTTGTTTTTCGGAAAGCTTGTTTATCGTTTTGGAATTAAAAAGCTTCTTTGTGCAGGGTTTATATCGCTTATCTGCTTTGCGCTTATCAATGCTTTTGCAAGCAATCTGTTTGTTTTCTACATAGGAAGCTTATTTCTTGGAATCGGCATCTCCTGGACCAGCACTACAATGACCAGCACCATTGTAAACAAGTGGTGTAAAACAAACAAGGGTACGGTTACAGGTGCCATTCTTTCGGCGAACGGTATAGGCGGTGCAATAGCCGTGCAGGTTATTACACCCATCATTTTTGAAGAGGGAAAGCCTTTCGGCTACCGAACGTCTTACCTTATGGTTGTCGGTGTTCTGGCGGTTGTATTGCTGTTAGTCATATTGCTATACCGAGAAAATTCCAAAGACACAAACGAAAAAGACATTGTCACAGCCAAAAAGCGCAAAGCGCGCGGAACAGGCTGGGTCGGCATGGATTATGCAACAGCTATCAGAAAACCATACTTTTACCTTGCCGTTCTGAACATGTTTTTCACGGGCATGGCTCTTCAAGGGCTTGGCGGCATCAGCTTTCCACATATATACGATATGGGCATTGATGTCGGCTTTGTAGCAACGATATCCAGTGTAAGTTCAATTCTTTTGACCATATCTAAATTTTCAACAGGTTTTATATACGACAGGATAGGTATGCGGCTTTCCATGAATATCTGCTTCTTTTGCGCGTTCATATCCGTAACGGGACTTGTGCTTGTGAGCAATACGCCGATGGGATATGCAATAGCTTTTATCAGAAGCATATTTTCCTCGTTTGCGCTTCCGCTTGAAACCGTAATGCTTCCTCTTTTTGCAATGGAACTTTTCGGCAACAAGGAATACGAAAAATTCGTCGGTATCTTTGCCGCGGCGAGCACAGCCGGCTTTGCAATCGGCTCACCCTTCGGAAATGTGTGCTATGACCTGCTGGGCAACTACAATCTTGCATTTTATGTCTTCGGAGCCATGTTGATTTTTGCGGCGATATCGATGCAATACGTGCTTTCAGCGGCAAGCCGCGACAGAAAGAACATTGAAAAAGCAGAAAGTATGCAAGTTACTGCTTAGCCATATAAATCCGTACACATAGATTATACCACGAAAACAATGTTATTTCAATACGATAATTCTTGTTTTTTTGTAAAATAATCCTTGGATGCACAAATATAAAGAATGAACGGATGAGTATTTTCATCCGTTCATTTTCATTATGCTTTATTTTTCCTCTGCATCTATGATTTTTGGCGGTTCGTTGGTTCTTGTGAGAGTGAATACGAATTCGCAGTACTTGCCGTACTCAGATGATACTTTTATATCCTCATTGTGCTGATCAATAATTGTTTTTACAATGTAAAGCCCCAAACCCAAACCGCTTTTATCAAGTCCGCGCGAGCGGTCGCTCTTGTAGAACCTGTCGAACACATACGGTAAGTCCTCCGTGGGTATTCCCTTTCCGCTGTTTCTTACAGAGACATTTATTTTCTTATCCTTTTCGGTAATAGAAATTTTCAAGCTACCGCCTTCGTCGGCAAATTTAATGGCATTATCGCACAGATTATACAGCACCTGATGCATGGCATCCACATCCGCCAACGCAAACATTTTATCCTTGGCGCACTCAAACTCAACATCAAGCCTTTTTTGGTCAATTCGTTTTTCCTGAGCTATGAGTATCTGACGTCCCATTTCGCATATATCAAAGGGAATTTTATTAAACTTTCTGTCGCCCGCCTGCATACGAGAAATATCAAGAAGCGAAGCCACAAGACGTGAGAGTCTGCGTACCTCGGACGAAATAATTCCGAGGTAATGCTCGTGCTGCTCCGGCGGAATAGTGCCATCCAGTATGCCGTCTACAAAACCCGAAATAGTAGTCATGGGTGTACGCAAATCGTGTGAAACGTTAGCAAGGAAGCTTTTTCTCAAATCTTCGTTTTTGGCAAGAGAGCTTGCCATATTATTGAACGCCAAAGCCAGTTGGGCAACCTCATCGTGACCGGTAACCTTTACACGCACATCAAATTTACCCTGTGCAAAGGATTTTGCTGCTTTAGACATGCTCTTTAGCGGCTCGGTAATTTTTTCACTTATAAGATATATTGCAATAAGAGCCACAAGGAATATCCACAGCGCAAGTACAACAGTGGTTCTGGTTACATTTTCAACAAGACCCGAAACCTGCATGGAGCTTGTACAGATAAAAATAACACACTCGATGTCATCAGTATTGATTATTTCATTCTGTCCCTCTATACTGCTTTTGTAATCGTCATTGGCGGTCAGAAATGTTATATAATTCATATGGCGACTGCTGAAAACACCACCGAGAGTGCTGTACGAATAATTATCTATTCCCGCTGCCACATTACGTACTATTTCGGGCGGAACATCGCTGAGAACACGGTCGTTAAGCTGATCTCTGCCCTCTGTACTCATAAACAGTATTTCGCCTTCCTTATCGGTAATAAGTATAACGGACTTACTGTTTTTTGCCTGTATGTTGAGATCGCGGGAAATGCGCCCCGAATGTTCCTCAACCAGAGTGTCAAAATCATCCGTGAACTGGAGCATATTATTGACATTTATGATTATATTACGTGCAGTCTGTTCCATAAGGTCGTGCTTGGTGTTTATGGAAAAGTTGGTAACAATCGCGCTGACAATGAGTATAAGTACCGAAAAGCTGACAAAAAGTATTACCATAAATGCTGTGATATATTTTGTAAATACGCTTTTAAACAAAGATTGCTCACCTCTTTTTCAGAAAGAACGGGCGGCAGTTACTGCCGCCCGTCAGTGTGACACATATTGCTAATTAAAGAAGTTCGAACTTATAACCGACGCCCCAAACGGTTTTCAGAGTCCATTTATCGCTGACATTTTCAAGCTTTTCTCTGAGGCGCTTAACGTGAACGTCAACTGTACGGCTGTCGCCCAGATAATCAAATCCCCAAACCTTATCAAGAAGCTGATCACGGGTAAACACACGGTTATAATTGGAAGCAAGGAAGTAAAGAAGCTCCAGCTCCTTAGGAGGAATATCAACCGCTTTTCCATTGAGCTTAAGCTCATACTTCTGCAGGCTGATTTCAATATTTTCGAATTTTATGACTTCATCCTCATCGGAGTTGTCGTGTCCGCTGTAACGGCGGAGAACCGCCTTGGCACGTGCGGAAACCTCCTTCATATCAAAGGGCTTGACAATAAAGTCGTCAGCACCCAACTCAAGACCCAGAACTTTATCAAACACCTCGCCCTTCGCGGTAATCATGATAACAGGCTTGGATGACATTTCACGGATTTCACGGCAAACCTGCCAACCGTCCTTTTTGGGAAGCATAATGTCAAGAAGCACAAGGTCGGGCTCATAAATCTTGAAAGCACTGATAGCCTCAGCACCCTCGTTGGCTATTTTTACCTCATATCCCTCTTTTTCAAAGTAAATTTTCAGCAAGTCGCAAATATTAAGATCGTCATCAACAACAAGTATCTTTGTAGCCATAAATTTTACCTCCGTAAGTAAATGTATAATTTTATTAATAATTTCTTTGTGAACTAAATTTATTTTGTACTCTAATTATAACACACTTTCGATCAGAATTGATGAACTTATTGTTAATTACGAAAACTTTTTCAATGAATTATCTCCGAATTATTGTATTTTTGGTTTTTTTGTGCTATAATTTAATGTAACTAAAATATAACGGATTAAGGTGAACTCAACCAATGGCAGAAAACAGTGCCGCACTTGTAGCCCAGCAAGTAATCATCCTGCTTTTTGTAATGCTGTGCGGAATTTATGCAAGAAAACGCAATTTCATTACAGCCTCTTCTACATCCAACTTTTCCAAAGTCCTTTTAAGCGTTTGCCAGCCATGCCTTATAATCTCATCCTTCCAGGTAGATTACACCGAGGCGCTTTTGTCGACAGGTCTTAAGGTAACGTTGGTTTCTGCAATAATGCACTTTTCGCTTATAGTAGTATGTCTCTTTATTTTCAATTTTATCAAAGACAACTCTCAGCGTAAAATATACCGTTTTTCCACAATATTCGGAAACTGCGGATTTTTGGGTTTTCCCGTGCTCAATGCCATGTATGGCGATGTGGGAATATTTTACGGTGCATTTTTTACGCTTGTTTTCCATGTGGTTGTATGGAGTTACGGCATTTTCATGCTCACTGCGGGAACAGGCAAAAAACGCTTTGATGTGCATCAACTCAAAAATATGATAAACCCCGGAACCGTATCAACACTTGTCGGAGTATTGCTGTTTGCTTTTCAGATAAAAATCCCCTCTCCGCTGATTGATGGCATTGACATGGTGGGTGATGTCACCATTCCGCTTTCCATGTTAGTAGTCGGCGCGCTTATCGCCAACACAAATTTTTCACGCATTTTCAAAAACGTACATATGTACTGCTTCTGTGCAATAAAGCTTTTAATTCTGCCTTTCATTGCCATACTTATTTGCAAGCTTTTCAATGTAGACCCTACGCTTCTCGCACCCATTGCCGTAATCATGACCGGCACACCCGCCGGTACCATTACCGCCTCCCTCGCAGAGCTTTACGGTGAGGATGCCGTACTGGGTTCCGAATCGGTCGGAATATCAACCATTCTTTCCATCGGCTCAATACCTCTTATGATTTATCTGGCAAATCTTATACTTTAACTCTCTGCGGTCAATACTATACCATAGACTCAAACCGGAGGTGTGGTAGGTATGCCGTATGAAATGAGATGCCGTGTCAAAACCATATACAAACACAGCTTCACCCAGCTGTGCGCGTTCTCGTTCATTTTCATCATCTTCACAGTCGGACTGTTGTCCGTGTGCAATGTCGTTGTAGGCAATTCGCAGGGAATGGTCCGTTTACTTCTCGTTTTAACTTCAAGTTTTATTTGTGAAATTGCACTTGCCCCGATAATAACAGGGGCGTACAAGTGGGTACACGGATTACACATGGGTGAAATTCGCCCCATGAAAACAGCTTTTTCCGATTTTTCCGATTTAGTCAGCATTTACGATGCACAAAAAACCGTTCTGAGCCTTCTGTTCTGCTCAAGAATAGCGCTTACACCCATATTGCTGGCGCTTATTGTCGTTCCGTTATCCGACGTTTCGCATACAGATATATTTTTTATAATAGTGGCTGTAACGGTTTCGTTCCGTCTTTTATGCAGTTTATTTCCGTTGCTGCACATTTTACTGAACGCCCCGCATATTCCGCTTTTCAAAGCCGTGAAGCTTTCTTTCAATTGCATGAGAAAAAGAAGCGGTGAATTTTTCAGACTGATGCTTATTTATTTATTTCTCGTAGCGATATCGCTGGCAAGCTTCGGAGTGATTTTCGTTTTCACAATACCATATATATTCTGCTCGATGGCGGTGTACTGTGATGCCGTCTTTGAAGAGCATCAACTTTACAAGCATAATTTATTCTATTAAAGGAGATACAAAAATGGAAAAGGAAAAGTTCTATATAACGACGGCTATTGCTTACACTTCAGGCAAGCCGCATATAGGAAATACGTATGAAATAGTATTTACGGACGCCATCGCACGTTTTATGCGTCTTATCGGAAAGGATGTTTTCTTTCTGACAGGCACAGATGAGCACGGTCTTAAAATTCAGGAGCGTGCGGAAGCGGCAGGAATCACCCCTAAGGAATATGTTGATAACGTTTCTGCACAGGTAAGAGGAATCTGGGATCTTATGAACACCTCTTACGACAAGTTTATACGCACCACCGACGAAGAACACGAAAAGACGGTTTCGGATATTTTTACAAAGCTCTACGAGCAGGGTGACATCTACAAGAGCGAGTATTCCGGATGGTACTGCACCCCCTGCGAAACCTTCTACACCGAAACACAGCTCAAGGACGGCAAATGCCCCGATTGTGGCGCCGAAGTAAAGAAAACCAAAGAAGAAACATATTTCTTTAAAATTTCCAAATATCAAAAACAGCTTGAGGAATACATCGAACAGAATCCTGACTTCATAACTCCCGAAAGCCGTAAAAAAGAGATGATAAACAACTTCATCAAGCCGGGACTTCAGGATCTTTGTGTTTCCAGAACAACATTTAACTGGGGTATACCCGTAAAATTTGATCCAAAGCATGTTATATATGTATGGATAGATGCACTTTCCAACTACATTACCGCACTGGGATACAATGTAAATTCCGAAAGCGGCGAGCTTTACAACAAATACTGGCCATGTGATGTGCACATAATCGGTAAGGATATTCTTCGTTTCCATACCATCTACTGGCCTATTATACTTATGGCTCTCGGTCAGCCTCTTCCCAAGCAGGTATTCGGTCATCCGTGGTTTTTAGCGGGCGAAGACCAAAAAATGTCTAAATCCAAGGGCAATACAATTTATGCAGACGATCTGGTAAATTACTTTGGTGTCGATGCAGTAAGATTCTACCTGCTCAGTGAAATGCCATATGCTAACGATGGTATTATCACCTACTCCAACGTAATGGCGCGTTACAACAGCGAGCTTGCAAACACCCTCGGTAATCTTGTTTCCCGTACTGCAGCAATGTGCAAAAAATATTTTGATGGCGTAATACCCGTTCCGGGTGAACAGCAGGAATTTGACGCCGAGTTGAAAGAATGTGCTGCGCAGGCTGTAAAAGGCGTAGAAAACAAGATGAAAGAATACCGTGTCAGTGAAGCACTGGATGAGTTGTTCTCACTGCTCAGAAGAAGTAATAAGTACATTGACGAAACCATGCCATGGGCTTTGGCAAAGTCCGATGAGGGTAAAGAGCGACTCAAAACAGTTATTTACAATCTGCTTGAGGCGATACGCATTTCCGCAGTTCTGCTTCAGCCGTTCATGACTGAAACTTCCGACAAAATCCTCAATATGCTTTGCACAAAGAACAAGGATTGGCAAAGTGTTCAGCAGTTCGGTATGCTTGAAAGCGGAATCGGTCTCGGTGAAGCGGAAATGCTGTTTGCGCGTATAGACGAAGATAAGATGGCTCAGCGCATTGCGGACGATATTGCCGCAAAAGCCCCTGCGAAGCCCGAGCCTCCAAAGGATATAAAAGAGCAGATAACCATTGACGATTTTGACAAGGTGGAATTAAGGGTTGCGCAGGTACTGGAATGTGAGCCTGTCCCAAAATCCGACAAATTACTCAAGTTACAGCTTGATCTTGGTTATGAAACCCGCCAGGTAGTTTCCGGAATTGCGAAATTTTACAAACCTCAGGAGCTTATCGGCAAAAAGGTGGTAATGATAGCCAACCTTGCTCCCGCAAAGCTCCGCGGCGTGGAAAGCAACGGTATGATACTTGCTTCCGGCGAAGAAGATGTAAGAGTTCTGTTTGTTGATGACAGCGTCCCCAACGGAAGCGGAATAAGATAAAACACAAAGGAGAGGCTCAATGAAATCAAAGATATTAGTTATCGCTTTGATGTCGCTGCTGTTTATAACCGCCGTATTCGCGCAAGAATATGACGGATATATATTCAAGACCACCGAGGAAATACCGATACTTTTCGGAATTTCTTCCTCCGTTGAGCCTCTTGAAGCAATACCTAATGTATACTGTGCAAAATCTATCGAGGATATTTACAAATTTGCAGATGCGCAGTACATTGAATACATTGAGCCAAATTACACCGCCCGGTTGTTCGGAAAGCCAAACGATACATATTACAGTTATCAATGGATGCCTGCACTGTTGGGTCTTGAGTCAGTATGGGACACGTACACCGACCTTAATGAGGTACGCATAGGTGTTATTGACAGTGGTGTGGATTCAGACCATGAAGACCTTGATTATGTAAACACCATCCTTAGAGGATACAACACCATTGCCAACAATACAAACACAGAGGACGATGTCGGCCACGGTACATTTCTTACAGGGCTGATATCAGCTTCACGAAATAACGGGAAGGGTCTTGCGGGGATTGCTTCCAACGTTAAAATAATTCCTTTGAAAGCATTCAACTCCGACAGCGGTACTGCACAAGATATTTGCGAAGCGATCCGACTTGCCGTTGATGAATATGATTGCGATATAATCAACATGAGTTTTGGCTTCACACATTCATTTAAACTGTTGGATGACACCATCGAATATGCACGTCAGAATGGTGTAATCATGTTTGCCGCAGTGGGAAACGACGGTGTTTCGTCTGTTCAGTATCCTGCAGGCTACGATTGTGTGATAGGCGTGGGCTCAACCACCGAGCAAGATGAAGTTGCATATTATTCGCAGTTCAACAACAGTGTTTTTGTGACTTCTCCGGGATATATCCTCAGCGGTCTGGGAATACAGCCGTGCGATAATGAAAACTGGTACCCATACTACGGTACTTACTACACATATAACGCAGGCACCTCATTCTCTACCCCGATAGTTGCCGCTATTGCAGCCATCGCAATGGGAATTGACCCAACACTTAATACCGAGCGTTTCAAAAAACTTATAGCAGAGACCTCCGTCGACAAAGGCGATCCCGGATATGACGTTTACTACGGTCACGGTCGCATTGACCCACCAATGCTGCTGCACCGCCTT
This sequence comes from Oscillospiraceae bacterium, assembly GCA_015065085.1. Lineage (NCBI taxonomy): Bacteria > Bacillati > Bacillota > Clostridia > Eubacteriales > Oscillospiraceae > Oscillospiraceae bacterium. The sequence continues at coordinate 85,723 of SVQW01000010.1, forward strand.
ACCAATCCGTATATAAGCTTTCCTCGTGAAATAACAGTAAATTCTTCGTGCGGCACTCCGGTTACACAGGGTGAGATTCCCGCCGGCACAAAACTCGTGATAACATGGCAAGCCGAAGATATTACCGTATATGTAAACGGCGTTCAGATTGCCGACGGACACGAACTGACTGTTGGATACGAGGATATAAATATTACCTTGCTTCACAAACCGCTTGCCTTGCAGAAAAACGATGAAGGACCTGTTTTAAGCGGCTATTCCCACATTGCAGCCAACGATCAAAGCATTACAATTATCATTGCTGTTTATGATGCAGAAAACCAAATGACTTCAATCACCTGCCAAACGGCAAAAAGCAACTCTTTGGGTTATGTTTATCTTCCAAGCACCGTTTTACCGAGCGGTTACAGTTGTAATGTATTTTTCTTTTCTGACCTCAAAAACGGTATTACAACAAATGAATTGACTGTAAAAAGCTTTAACTTAAGTTAAAGCTTTTTGTGTTTACGCATTCTTGACTGAAAATTTATAAATAATTAATTATTTATATGGTTTAACCGTAACAACATTTGTTATATAATTTATATGTAACTTAATTAAGGAGCATATATATGTTTAAAGTCACCTCTGAAAAGCGAGTTAAAGCAAATATGAAAACGGCATTGTTTGTGGTTTTGTTTTTATTGCCGTTCATTGTACTTTCGCGTGTAATAATAAATATTAAATATATTGAAGAAGCCACAGGATATTCCACTTCGGCTGTTCCAGTTGTTCACTTCGCCGCAGTGGTGGTGTTAAGTCTGGTCGTCCTTCTGTTGGCAAAGGCTTTTGAGATATTTTATCTTTCTAAATCATTCGACCCTACAAGCGGTGATTATACCCCCAACAATATTTCCCCTTATTCCGAGCTTATTTTCAACAAAACTTCCGTCATAGTGGTATTTATGTCCGCATTTCTGGGCTTTGCCATGATTACATCGTTCTTTTTAATGCTGTTCAATCTGTACAAACCGAGTATTGAAACAGTGCCCAACAAGCTCGTTTTCATAATTATGACGCTATTCATGGCATTAGCGGGTGTGTTCTTTATAATTTCAGCGACCAAGAATCCTTCGCCGTACCGCAAATACTACGCATCACTCTCCTTCGCTCCCGTGCTTTGGAGCGCGTTGCGTATAATGATGTGCTTTATGGACACATCACGATACATCAACACCACTTCAAGACATCTTGAGTTATTCACATCAATAGCTGTCACTCTATTCTTCATGTATCAATCAAGATTTACCCTTCAGAATTACAAGTATCACAAAATGGGGACATATTTTTCCTTCGGATTGATTGCCACCATATTTATTTCATCATCTTCAGTACCTTCTATAATATCCGTGGCGTTCTTCCCCTACACCGTACAGATGGCAAACGAAAACGATGCAATATTTTGGCTTCTTGATATAATAACTCTTTTCTATATTATAGTGAGGCTGATAAGGATCTCCTCTCAAATCAACACAGTGACTCAGGAAGACTTGACCGATTACGCAAGAGGATACACAAAAAGCATTTTGAAGCAATAACTAAACCGCCCTTTTTTGAGGGCGGTTTTTCATTATCTCGCATCGTTATACAACACATATGACACGATTCACTTAAATTAAACAAATTTCTCCGTTTATCTCCCACCTTCTCATCTGACAAAGATAGTTTTTAATATAAAAATCAAAAAAACTATTGACAAATCATAAAGTTTATGATATAATAATCAAGCAGTGGAAATCAGACATGCCGGAGTGGCGGAACTGGCAGACGCCCGGGACTTAAAATCCCGTGGGACTAACATCCCGTACCGGTTCGATCCCGGTTTCCGGCATATATATATCGCGGAGTGGAGCAGCTCGGTAGCTCGTCGGGCTCATAACCCGAAGGTCGTAGGTTCAAATCCTGCCTCCGCAATCTAAACAAAAACCACCTATACGGTGGTTTTTTGTTTTGTTTATGAAGATAGCGCTTTCAAGCTGTGAGCTTCGGAGAAGGTCGTAGATACGAGGCACAACGCGGCTCGTATATTTCAACCATCCTGCTTTGCAATTCAAATATTACAAAAACAGGTTGAGTCAAGAACTCAACCTGTTTTTTACTATTAATCAACAGTTACAAATACACCGTCGCCCTGTTCAAGCTTCACTTCGTATTCGCCGTTTACAGGTGTAAGTACCTGAGGCTCACCGTCATAGTACATGGTAAGCTTGCCGTTTGCCTTGAATTTTACAGTGCAGGTCTTGGGAGTTGCAAAGTCTTGCTGATTTACAAGAGTGAAGGCATGGCCGTTTCCTTCTTTCTTTTCAAAGCATCCCACAAGAAGAGGTGTATCGCACTCAACCTCGGAGATTGCACTGAAGTCCTTATATGGATTATACATTTCAAGATACGGTGTTTTTTCGGGGTCGGAGTTTACGTTAAATGCACCGATGTTTTTATAGCCTACGTACAAATCAGAGATTTTGTGCAAGCCGTTTGCCATTCTTTGAATAGCAAAATAAGTTTTTGTCTTATCACCTCTCACATCAAACGCACCGCCTGTGTGACAGCTTACGGTCGCAAGTATGTAGTAAAGAATGGTCTTTGCGCCAAAGGAAAGCATTGTATATGCTTGCCATCTTATTTCCGCTTCACCCGGATCGCGCATTTCCCTGCTCCAGCTGCAGGTCTGGATATATACCCAGAAATCACGACCGCTGTTACGGCAGGCATCTGCAACAAGCTCGATGTTCTTTACATAATCCTTATAAGAATATGGGATATATTCCGAAGGGAATCTTTCAGGGCGCTGCGGGTCTTCCTTGCGTTTACATGGATAGATATCAACGCAGATATAGGATGTATCTATCTTTTTAACGTACTGATCAAGATAATCTTTGTACGAGGTTTTTGCGGTTTCAAAATATTCGATAGGCGCCATCCATGCACCGCCTGAAAGCTGACGGTCATTGGCATACATGGGGAGCAGATTGATATAAGGCACAATGTCGGGAAAGTGTTTTCTGAAAGCATCCATGCTCTTTCTCAATTCATCATAATGCACGGTACCCGGCTCGTCAACAAACAAGAAATGAGTAAATGCAGGCTCCTCCTTATACCATAATTCATCACGCTTTTCTTCGTCATACATCTGTGCGCCCATATAGCGCTTAACGGCAGCTTCATTATAAGCTATGGCTTCTATGCCGTATTTTGCCATAAGAGCAAAAAACTCCTTGCAGGATGAAATACTATCGGTGCACATTGTGATTATATCCACACCCATATCTGCAAGCGCCTTTACGTGTTCTTCGTCATAAAAAGCAGTAGCAGCCATTGCACCCGTGCGTATGCGGTCCTTTTTTAAAGTTTCAACAAGTGTTTTTTCTGACATTTTACTTTTTCTCCCTCATATTTATTTTATCATCAAAAACTATTATACCGATTTCATCTCACAAGGCTTAAGATTAACTTTAAATTCCTCGCCGTTTCTTATCACAGTGGCAACTATCTCACTGTCAAAATCGGTGTTGAGCAAATACACCTTATCGCCCTCATAAACTGAGAAACGGAGTCTGTCACTGCCGTATACCTTTATCGGGCAGTTTCTGTGACTCGCGGTAACAAGCTCTCTTACAACTGTTCTGTAAACAGAGTAGATGCTTCCGGCGCCCGGATAATCCAAGCTTGTAATAAGTATGGCATATCCGTTTCCAACCTTATTTTCGACCACAACAGGTTGTGGATTGGGGTTTTCTTCTTCGTAATAATACTGAGTTGCATAACAGGCTGTCTTTCCGTTTTCAAGGCATGCGGGCGCATATTTAACATAACCGTTTGAAAGCAACGGGTCAGTACTTGCCGGACAAATCGGATACAGCACATCATCCATTATACTATTGTTAAACTTAAAGCCCGCATTTGACAAATATGCATTTTGGGCATCGAGAGTGCATCCGAAAAGATCTCTCACATCGCCGCCGTGTATCAGTTCAACTTCGCCGTTCCTGGAAGCTGTGGTATTAAGGTGAGCCGCTGTTATAAGAAGTCTGCCGCCTCTTGATACATATTCCTTAAGATTAGCGTATATTTCCTCTGTCATAGTATTCCAGCCTGTAAATATAAGATAATCATAATCGCAAAGAGCCTCAGCAGGACTGCACACGTTAATTACATCATACTGACCGTACGCAGGTGCACCGCTTAAATCGATGTCCCCATAATTGTGAACATCATGCCAGTTTCTGCGCACATTAATCTCGTCCATTATTCTCCAGCTGAATTCAGGTGCACTGTAACCCCATTCCTTTTCGCTGAACCGGTTCCAGAGTGATGAGCCTGCCCTCCAGCTACTCCAGCCGTCACAATTTCCCTGAAGAAAGGCAAGCTTTACCTTGGGTCCGCCGTCAGGTCTTATATCCTTTGTCGTATAATCTGCAAACTCGCGCAATACATCTCTGTAATGCTGGGAAATGGGATTGTTAAACGGAGCGCTCACTCCCTTGGCAAAAAGACAAAGGTCGCCGCTCTCCAGAATGAACACATCGGAGCCGCACATATAACCATAATCATAAATCATTCTCAAGCGCTTGCTTTTAAGAACATCCGCGGGTCTGTTTCCGGCATAACACTCATGAGCTATGTATGTTATCCACTTGGGACATTTATGCGCTTTCGCCGTGGCACGTACCATCGGAATCATTATCTCCGGATTTCCACACATTGCCTCCACCATCGGGAAAGCAAGCTTTGACTCCATGGTATATGGCAAAAGTGATGTAGCTTCAATTATGCTGAGCTTGTTTTTTACATCTTCGGGAAGATTCACGCTGTCAAAGAATTCATTTACATAGCTGATAAACTTATCCTTTGCCTCTTTCATATCCTTGTATGGCTGTTCCTTGTTTCCGTAAACGTCCGGGAATCCCGAACCTTTACATCCGAACATACTGCCAAGCTCGGGAAGGAAGCATCCCACAAAATAATCTCCGCCGATTTCTTGCATTTTAGAAATAAGCTCACCGCTTAAACCAAAATCACCGTCATGTGTTCCCGTGAACGAAAAGTATATCTTGTTTGCTCGCATAAATTCGGCAATTTCCAGAAACTTTTTTTCCCTTGCCTTCTCTTCTTCAGTACCAACGCAACCATAGTCTACATCACCGGCTGCAGAAAATGCAGCATAATTAATTTTGCTTGCAATACAGCGCCACTTAATCTGCTCAATCACAGTATCTATGTTGAACTCAAATTGACCTATTCTTATTCCGTTTATTATTCCCACGACGGTCTCCTCATTAATGTAATTAATCTATATCATTCTAAATATTTAATTATAAATTCCTGTCAAAAAAATCCATAAATACATTCCAATCTTCTCTTGAAATAAAATGCCGTCCCTTGCGAATGTAAAAACCAATTTCACCTTCAATCAAAGGCTCTCCGTGGTTCGGCATTTTTTCATCTGAAACAAGTCCCTCTCCGCCAAGCATCCGGTAAGCACGGCTTACCTCAAACAGAGACAAGTATTCAGACAGCGGATCCATTCCCGCATCATCCGTAGCACCTGTTACAAAAACATACCCGGGTGCCTGACATGCCATCAAAAAGTGCATATCATAGGGCAGATCGGTATGCGGTGTCTCATTGAAGCTCTTAAATTTCTCACAAAAGAAATTATAGCTTCCAATTCTCATAAAGTCCGGAACATCTTCTCCTACGTGGCCACGGATAACACCACACCCTCCATAATTGGTGTTATTTCCGTATGCTATATAAAATCTCGGGTCTTGTGCCCTGCACCAGAGCGCCGTCTTTCCCAGTCTTGAATGTCCCGCAATGGCTATCCTTTCTGTGTTTATATCATCTCTTGTCACAAGATAGTCCATAATGCGGCTTGCACCATACGCCCAAATTCCAACAAGACCCCATTCACTTAATTTTCTTTTTCTGTTGCCGATAAACATTCCTGCAAGTCCGCCCGTAAAATCACCGAATACGGTATCGGGAGTAATATCACCGTAATTGACCGTAACCAAGCCAAAGCCTCTGTCAATTATTTCTTCCTCAGGAACAGGAAAGTTCGGACCAAAGCTCAGATACAGAATAACCGGCGGTTTTTCCGCACTAACGGGAATTGTTATTTCTATCGGGAAGCTATAATCCCCTTTTGGCGTATCGAACACTATTGTACGCATTTCCGTCTTTGTCTTTCCGCCGAACACCTTGTGTCTGTTTGCTTTTCCTTCAATACTATCAACCTTTTTGGGTTTCGCGGGAGTGTATCCGAATAAATTTTCAGACAAAATATCAAGTAATTCTTTTTTTCTTTGTATCCAGTTTTTCTCTGTAACAGCATCACCATTATTCATCAAAAGAATATCCGGCAAATTTCTTTTTTTCAGTTCAGACCTAATGTTCATAGTTTAAATATTCTCCCCGGCAACAGATTTCAGCAGCACATCCGATTTAAAAGTAGTTTTACACTTTGTCTTCGGTACCAATTTAAAGCATTATAGAATTCGTGAACGATTTAGATGCCAAATTTTTGGCGATATACTCACCTCGTTTGTGCGATATATTTTCACTCTGTTCAAATGCGATATAACCTCATTTCATTCGGTTGCGATATGATATAAATTCCAATTCTCGTCCTGAAGGGACATATCGCACCGCATGGTATATCGCATCCATTAGGACATATCGCAAATTCCGACAGGAATTTATATCGCCGAATTCAACTTCGTTGAATGCATTATAGCATACATTATAATCAATTTCAATATATAAACGGAAATTTCCCCTAGATTTATGTACAAAACGAAAAGCCAACCCAAAACGGCAGGGGGAAACATGAATATGAGCCGTAAATGTGAAATGTAACGCGGCTCGTATATTTCAACCATCCTGCCTCCGCAATCTAAAAAAGCATTGAAATCAACCGATTTTCAATGCTTTTTTGCTATTATTTTGCCACTTTTTCTCCCCTATTCCGATTTTCGCCAAAAACTTTGACCCCAATTTGACCCCTACGATTTTTGTTGCATATTGACAAAGCTGTTTCTACATACTTGTGCTATTTATACAGTTGACGTGCGAGAAGCAATTTTACATTTTCTAATCATACAGATTTATTAAGTCTTTGCCAGTTCATTAATCCATTCCTTGCAACTTAAAGGTATTATCTTTTTTAAATCATAAAACCATAAACCTATTCCACTATAACACTTCACCATAAAATACACATTTTTAGCTTTGTTTTCGTTCCCATGCTCAAGAAAAATATAAAATGTATATAGATTGGAGTGGTAGAGGTCGCAAGTTCAAGTCTTGTCACTCAGACCATATCGAGTGTTCATAACAGATTCAAATTATGGACACTCGATATTTTTTGCTTATGCTTACTTTTCGGTTAATATTGAGTTGTTTTGAGCAGGTTCGCCTGCTCTTTTTGTTTTTAGGGGTTATACCGCATTAGATAAGTATTCGATGGCTACGCCCTTGCGCGAGTCAAGGATATATGGCGGTCTGTGTATGATGCCGGGGATGTCAAGCGTGCCAACAAAGCGGTAATGGATGATAACTCTTTGCGTTCTATCCTTGCCCGTTCCCTCAACGGGAAACACCTCAATCTTTTCGATCAGCTCTCGAAGAATAACGGGTGTTAAGGTTCGCATCTCCATAAACTTGCGGATAGTTCTGAGAAAGTCATCCTTTGCCGTCTGCATTCTGTCGATGCTATCGAGCTTTTCTTTCAGTTCAAGTGTCTGCCGCTTCAATTCCTCTTGCTCATTCTCGTACTTCTGAGATAGCCGCATAAACCATTCATCCGTCACCTTGCCCTCCACGTTATCCTCATAAAGCTTTTCAAAGAGTCCGAGAAGCTTTTGACTTCGTGCTCTCGCCGTTGCTAAAGCCCCTTCCGCAGCCGTTCTCTCTCGATGCATATCCTTGTTGGTCTTTTTCTCAAAAAGCTCTGCCAAGGCTTCCTCTGCGCTTTCAAGAAAGTCTGCAAGCATTCGCAGCTCCATCAGTACGATCTGCTCCAAAGCATCCTCACGGATATAATGGGTATTCTCGCAAGTGCCTCTCATTCCCTTGTAGTTTGAGCAACTAAAGAAACGAATGCTTGGGTTCTTCTGATTGAAGTTGAACCAAAGCTTATGCCCGCAATCTCCGCAGTAAAGAAAGCTCGTGAAAATGCTTTTCTTTTGGTTCTTATCCTTGGGAGGTCTGCACTTGGTCTTTTCCACAAGCTTCTGTACCTGCACCCACGTGTCACGGTCAATGATCGGCTCGTGAACGTCCTTGAAGATCGCCCAATTTTCTTTTGGGTTCTCAACTCTTGTTTTGTTTCTGAAAGACTTTGACGTGCTCTTGAAGTTGATGATGTCATCACAGTATTCTTGTTGTGAGAGCATCTTGGCAATCGTAGTCTTACACCACTTATACGGATCGGCTTGTGTTTTCTTACCGCCTCTCGGAAGTCCTTTGCTTTGCCAATACGCCATTGGCACTAACACCTTGTCCTCTTGAAGGGTTCTCGCAATGGTTTCGTTGCCCTTGCCCTCGATACACAATCGGTACACGCGTCTAACTACCTCTGCTGCCTCCGTGTCTATGATCCATCTCTTTTTGTTGTTGGGAGCTTTCATATACCCGTATGGCGGTTGAGATAACGGCTCGCCTGCGTTGCCGCGAATTTTGTGTGCGGAACGAACCTTTCTTGAAATATCCCTTGCCTTCATCTCGTTCATTACGTTACGGAAGGGTGCTAACTCGTCCTCTCCGTTCTCACTGTCGATACAGTCGTTGATAGCAATGAAACGGATGTTGTTTTCGGGGAAGTAATAGTCGGTGTACTGACCTACTTCAAGGTAGTTTCGTCCGAAGCGGGATGAGTCCTTGACGATGACGGTTGAGATATATCCCATATCCGCAAGCATCCTTTGGAAGTCGGGACGGTTGAAGTTTGTGCCCGTGTATCCGTCGTCCACATGGAACCTTGTGTTAGTAAAGCCGTGCTCCTTTGCGTACTTCGCGATGAGCTTTTTCTGATTGGCAATGGAGTTGCTGTCCCCCTCTGTGCCATCATCACGGGAGAGTCGGCAATAGAGTGCCGTGATCCCCATTTTCTCAGTTGGTTTCGCTGTCGTTTTTCCCTGCATTCTTCTCCTTTCTATCCGAGGATTTCTCAATCGGATCGGCAGCCGAAACATATTCCGCCTTTATTGTATCACCGTCCGCATCATCCGTCAAATGTGTGAGATTATTTTTGATTATTCTTTCAAAGCGAGTTTTCACGTTTTGCTCGCCATCGTCAAGATACTTGGGCGTGACGATATAGGTAATACCGTTCACTTGGTATGTGCGCTCTCGTATTCTTTTCACTATCTCCAATTTCTTCGTCATTGTGTTAGCGGGAATCTCTGTTCCTCCTTGCCTTGTAGCGGCTCTCGAGCATTTTCATTATGTCGGCGGCTATGTCCTTGGGTGTTGCGCTTCTTGGATAATACTTTTTGAGGTCGTCCATAAAGAGCGTGACCTTCTCCTTTTGGTTGGCTTTTTCCTCGCTCATAATCTCGGCAAGATCGTGCCACGTTAGCTCTCGTACCTCGTTGATCTTTCTCATACGAACCGTCTGTGAATAAGACGGTGTGCAATCGCAAAGCTCACACTCTCGGTGGAGCATCTTCTGCGTTTCAATTGGTAGCCGTGAGATCTCCACGGCGGGAGTCAAAGCCATCTTGCCCTCGTCCACCATTTGCAGAAATTCGGGAATGAGATTTGTGAGTGCGATATACCTCTGCACTTGCGACTTGCTCTCGTCGCTTTCAAGGGCAATTCGCTCCACCGATGTGAGCGACTTTTGACCACGATGGTCAGAAGTTAGATCGGTGCGTTCGCCTTGTCTTTTGATGGCATCGAGCTTCATCTTGTAGGCGAAAGCTTTCTCGCTCGGCAGCAGACCGTCACGGTGAAGATTTGAGTCAGCCATCACGACGATTGCTTCTTCTCTTGTAAGCTCTCTCACTACGGCAGGCACTTCAAAAATTCCGAGCTTGTTGCAAGCAAAAACTCGGCGGTGTCCTGACACGATTTCGTACTCGCCGTTCTCCATCGGTCGCACGACGATTGGTGTGAGGACTCCTTGTGCCTTGATACTCTCAACGAGGCTTGCTTTTGCAAATAAAGCTTAACAAATTGCATAGATTTAGGGCGATGACCACTGAGGTCACCGCCCTAAACTTATCGTCGCTATACTATTTCCGATTATTTATCAGAGATTTTTCTGATAATAAGCGCTCCATCATCTTCTAAATACGGCGCGGAAATCTCATAATCCTCAGATATAAACGAATTATAAAAATTCCAGAAAAACAGATCTATCGTTCCGCTTGAAAGAGCGAGGAATCTGGATTCAGGATCAATATTAACGAATTCAACATTCTTTCCGAGGAGCTTCGAGATTTCACCAATGAGTGCTACGTTGAATCCACCGGGCTTGCCGTCCGCAGTTGCATAGTCCATAGGAGCAAGAACGCCGCTGATACCAACCTTAATGGTTTCCGCACCGGGAATAGTTTCAATCGTTGCAGGCTGAGGATCCGATTTCATAGCTTCATCGGAGAGCCAAGTCTCTTTGAGATTATCAATCACACCGTTTTCTTTCAGCGTTGCGATTGCCTGATCGATCTCTGCCTTCAAACCGCTACCGTTGCTAAATACCATCGAGGCTGCCATAGGACCGCCAACGATATAATCAAGATCATCGTTGCGCGAACAAATATACTTAGCGTTGTAAACGTGCGTTACACCTGCATCTGCCTGACCGTTTTGAATTAAAAGAGCCATTTCCGCAGGTGTGGGAACGATAACCGCTCCCTCTAATTTAATATCGAGAGCATTGTTCATCATAGTTGCAAATTCATTTTCCGAAATAGCGAAGCCGAAACCGGCAAGCTTCTTACCTTCAAGATCTGTCCACTCCGTAATTGGATCATTGTTGTTTTTACCACACGCCGAAAGAAGCAACGAGAGTACGAGTAACATTGAAAGAACGATAGATAATTTTTTCATTTTATTTTTCTCCTGTCTGTAAATTTAATTTTAAGTAATTACCATTTTCATCATTTGTATAGTCGATTTTACTGCTCTTTGCTCTCAAGAGTATCAATCCGAGATCGTCTTCACAGTCAAATGGATTTCCGGGCGGACCGTCGTAATCCAAGGAAAGTGTCACGGTACCGTTCTTATCGCTATACTCAAGCGACAATTCAATACGGGATGCCAAGTCATTGTTTAACAGATAAAACACGGCTTCCTCCGTACAGAGTTGCATAGAATGGCTTGACTTCGGTGTGATACGGTATTTCTGGCAAAATAGAGAAATCTGAGTATATAACTGAAGAAAATCGAAGTTTTTGGAAGCAATTTCGTAGCGCAAGGTTTTTAGCTTACCGATAAATGCTTTCGTTTTGGGCTTTTGAGGATTATCAAAGATTTGTTCAGGTGTTCCGTCCTCATAAATGCCGTTTTCATCCATATAGAGAACGCGACTTGCCACTTCACGTGCGAATTCCATTTCGTGAGTCACAATAAGCATCGTAACGCCCTTATCCGCGAAGGTACGTATAGCGGCAAGCACCTCGCTCGGGTTCTCTACTCATCAAAACGATTCGTCATAGTATTTTCTTTCTAATGTCTGATATACCATTGATAGAAACATATCAAGTGTCATTACTTCATAGATTTGAGTTTTCGGCTTCTTGAACTTCAAGTAAACAGCTTTGCGAGAGCATTACGAATATCTTTATCTCTTGTAATCCGACCGTATGGCACCATTGAACTCAAGTGATATTTAGCCATTTCGGACAAATACATTCCCGGCGCCGCAGGTCTATATTCCACAACACATTTACGCTGTTCGTTTTCCATATAGCCCTCTTTCATACAATACAGAAAGTCGCATAAAGCGGAACGGATTTGATGTTGTTCTCAAACCCAAAGTTCTTTTGAGAAACACGAATAGAATACGCGGGTTTGTATCGGTCAACATACACGCCGAAACTTCTTGAACGTGTTTTTATTTTGGTTGTTGGCTATCAATCGGCTGCCTTTTTGATTATGAGTGCGCCGTTATCTTCCAAATACGGCTCGGAAACTTCGTAATCCTCGGTGATGAACGAATTATAGAAATTCCAGAAAAACAGATCGATCGTTCCACTGGAGAGAGCGAGGAATTTGGAATCGGGATCAATATTAACGAACTCAATATTCTTTCCGATCAGCTTTGAAATTTCACCGATAAGAGCTACGTTGAAGCCACCGGGCTTGCCGTCCGCAGTTGCATAGTCCATAGGAGCAAGAACGCCGCTGATACCAACCTTAATGGTCTCCGCACCGGGAATAGTTTCAATCGTTGCAGGCTGAGGATCCGATTTCATAGCCTCATCGGAGAGCCAAGTCTCTTTGAGATTGTCAATCACACCGTTTTCTTTCAGCGTTGCGATTGCCTGATCGATCTCTGCCTTCAAACCGCTACCGTTGTTAAATACCATCGAAGCTGCCATAGGACCGCCAACGATATAGTCAAGATCATCGTTGCGCGAACAAATATACTTAGCGTTGTAAACGTGCGTTACGCCCGCATCTGCCTGACCGTTTTGAATCAAAAGAGCCATTTCCGCAGGAGTCGGAACGATAACCGCACTCTCAAGCGTGATGTCGAGAGCACTGTTCATCATATCAGCAAACTCAGTTTCAGAGATTGCAAAACCAAATCCCGCAAGTGTTTTTTCGTCGAGATCTTCCCATTTTGTAATGGGATCCGTGTTGTTTTTTCCGCATGCCGAAAGAAGCAACGAGAGCACGAGTAACATTGAAAGAACGATAGATAATTTTTTCATTTCATTTTTCTCCTGTCTGTAGATTTAATTTTAAGTGATTGCCTTTTTCATCATTTGTATATTCGATTTGACTGCTCTTTGCACGTAACAGTATCAATCCGAGATCTTCTTCACCATCAAATGGATTTCCGGGCGGACCGTCATAATCCAAGGAAAGCGTCACGGTACCGTTCTTATCACTATACTCAAGCGACAATTCAATACGGGATGCCAAGTCGTTGTTTAACAGATAAAATACGGCTTCCTCCGTACAGAGTTGCATAGAATGGCTTGACTTCGGTGTGATACGGTATTTCTGGCAAAATAGAGAAATCTGAGTATATAACTGAAGAAAATCGAAGTTTTTGGAAGCAATTTCGTAGC